>JAEWVV010000194.1 GCA_023458995.1 Bacillota bacterium | reverse complement strand
CTGTTAATCTTTCTTTTTCATGAAGAACAAAAGAATCATTTAAAGCGGTTAAATCGTTTTTACCCCAAACAACAAGTTTTGGATGATAAACTTGCATGATTAGTTCTAGTTTTTCATAGAAACAATCATAGGGTTTCGCTTCATTAAAGAAGACTTCTTCATCAAGATTTAAAAACTTCTTTGTACGTTTAGATAATGTTCTATTTTCTTTAGGGAGAATATAGTACCCATCTTGAAGTATTGCATTTTCTTTCACTTTCGCTAAAACATAACCGACTTGAATGATTTCTGGTCTAAAGATTTGATCTCGATACCCTGGCATTGTCATTTCAAAATCAATGAATAAATAATAACGATCTTGATTTAAAATATCTTTCATATTTTGTCTTAACTGATAGAGATCATAATGAACTTGGTAAGGATTAAGACGTATGATCTGATTAAAATGAGCGACTTGGTAATAATAGATATGACCAATCTTTTTCATTTTGGGTTGAATCTCAAAATCAACTAAAACATCATGATCAAGATAGGAGAAAAATATTTTTGAAAGTCTGTTGGATAAATAGAATCCTATCTTACGTCCATCTAAGATGAGATAGAACACACTTTTACTTGCATCGACACTGTGTACAATTCTTTTCATTTGAGTTCCTCTTTAATAGTTAGACATACAGCTTCAGGAATACCTAAGGATCTTAGTTCCTCAATCTGTGCATTTTTAATAGCTTCTATGCTTGAAAAATGGCTTAATAAAAGCTTCTTTCGTTTATCGCCTAAACCTTTGATATCATCTAAGATGGATGATGCTGCTTTCTTTTTCCGTGTTTCTCTATGGAACGTAATCGCAAACCTATGAACCTCTTCAGAGATCTTTAGTAAGAACTTATAGAGTTCAGATTGTTTCAATAACATAATGACTTCATTTTGATAAACAAGGGCTTCTAGGTTATGTTTATTATTCTTTTTTAATCCTGCAATGGGTATTTCAATACCTAAACTATCTAGAATTTCTTTTGCTGCTGAGAGTTGTCCTTTACCACCATCAACTAAGATGAGATCAGGCATTTTTTCATTTTCAACTAAAAGTTTTTGATATCTTCTGTAAGTGACTTCTTTCATAGCTTGATAGTCATCATTGGTTGTTGTTTGTAAATGATACTTCCGGTAACTCTTTTTATCAAATGCTGTGTCTTTGAAGACAACGAGTGCAGAGATTGGTGCTGTACCAAAGAGTTGTGCGTTATCAAAGATTTCGATATGTCTGATATCACGTTTGATCAATTCAGATAAATCTTCTAATGCCTTTTGACGTTTTTCATCTTTATGACGATAAAGCATAAAATGATGTTCTAAATCATAATCCGCATTTTTAGAAGCTAAATCCGTGAGTTTCTTCTTATCTCCTTTTTGAGGAATAATGACTTTCTTACCAAAGAAGGGTTCAACATCTTCTAAAGTGAAACGTTCAGAAAATAGAAGTTCATCTGGAACTAATGTTTCATAAAACTGTTGAAGATAAGATAATACCGAATCCATCACTTCACCAACATAAGCGAAAACGATTTGATGATGATCGATAATTTTTCCTTGACGCATCATAAGAATGGCAAGCGATATATCATCTTTACTGTAGGCGTAACTGATCGCATCTCTATCCTTAAAGTCATTTAAGTTAATGATTTGTTTTTCAGTGGTTGCTTCAATATGATTAATCATATCGCGATATTCAATCGCTTTTTCATATTGCATCGCTTCACTAGCTTCCATCATGTCTTGATTTAGTTTTTGAAGGACGTCTTTCGTATCACCTTTAAGAAATTTATTCAGTTCCTTAAATGTATCTTGATAGTCGATATCTTTATTGATACATGGTGCTAAGCATTGCCCAATATGGTAATAAAGACATTCTTTTTTAGGTAAGACATCACATTTTCTAAACGGATAAAGACGGTTTAACAAACGGACTGTTTCACGAGCTGCATACACGTTTGGATAAGGACCAAAAACACGACCTTTAACTTCTTTTTGTCTAACGACTTGTAATCTTGGATATTTTTCATCAGTTACTTCGATGTATGGATATGTTTTATCATCCACCAAACGGATATTATATTTAGGAAGATATTGTTTAATTAAATTATTTTCTAGAATGAGTGATTCCCGTTCACTATTGGTTAAAACATAACTAAAATCATGAATCTCAGCTACGAGTCGTGTAGTTTTTTCGTTATGTGCACCTGTGAAATAGGATTTAACACGGTTTTTTAGGTTTTTCGCTTTACCGACATAAATAACTTCTTCGGTTGCACTTTTCATCAAGTAACAACCAGGTTCTGTTGGTAATAACGCTATTTTTTCTTTCAAGTTCATGAGCATTCACCCTTTTTATTGTATCACAAATAGATAAGGTAAAAAAAGAAAGCGTTGCGCGCTTTCTTAGGACTCGAAATCAATATGAACTTTGTCACTTAGAATTTCTTCTAGTGCAATCCCAATACTCTTCACACATTGTGTTCCGTCAACTTTGAGTTTTTCAGCTTCAATGATGTGTGCAACTTTGCTAGCTGCATAGACTAATTTGTATTTGGAATCAATCTTTGATAATAATTTGTCAATGGATGGGTATCTCATACCGTCTTTATTTTTTTGCATGTTTATTTTTCTCCAATCATCTTAATGTAGTTATGAATTGTTCTTTCAGTCTTCGCGTGTTCAGCACGAATAATCGCCATAATACGATCCGCTGCGTTATTCACTTCATCATTAACAACGATGTAATCATATTTATGCGCAAGTAAAAACTCAGATTCAGCTTTTTTCATTCTCTTTTCAATCATTTCGATTGTATCAGTACCTCTAAGTTTTAGTCTCTCATAGAGAGCCATCTTTCCAGGCGGTACAAGGAAAATGAACACAGCATCTTTCATTTGTTTTCTAACCTGAAGTGCACCTTCAACTTCAATCTCTAGTACAACTTCTTTACCTTGATCAAGTTGTTCTTCTACTTTGTCTCGTGGTGTCCCGTAGTAATTACCGACAAATTCAGCCCACTCAAGAAACTTATTTTGATTAATGCGCTCAAGAAAAGTTTCTTTACTGACGAAGTAATAATCAACACCATCAACTTCTCCGGGTCTCGGTGCACGAGTCGTCATAGATACCGAATAGACCAAATCATGGTTTGGCATTTGGAACAATGCTCGTCTTACGGTGCCCTTGCCAACACCTGAAGGGCCTGACAATACAATTAGCAAACCACGTTCGTTGAGTTTCATGAGGCACCTCCTTAAGTAGACATTTATTAACTATTATATATGATTAATTGAAATGTGTAAATAGAATTGAAACAATTTACATTGCAATAGCGTTTTCACCAAGGTGTTTGTTAAGCGTTTATGTTAAAATAATGATGAGGTGTTTCATAACATGATTGATGGATTTTTCATACATAGTTTAACAGTTGAACTAAATCAAAATATTGCTAAATCACGTTTAGAGAAAATTGTTCAAATTGATCAACAATCTTTTGTTTTTTTTCTTTATCATCAAAAGGAAAGAAAACATTTATTAATTGATTTATCAGCTGAACATTTTAGAATGCATATCACAAAAAGCGCGATCAATGAAGTGACATCTTCACAGTATGTAACAACCTTAAAAAAACATTTGGAAGGTTCTATTTTAGATTTCATTGAACAATATGAAACAGACCGAGTGATGATTCTACGTTTTACATCTTATGATTTTATTGATGGACCTGTTAAAAAAGAACTTATTTTTGAGGCGATGGGTAAACATTCAAATTTAATTTTAGTTAAAGATGGTTTGATTATTGATACATTTAAGAAAATGTTTTTTGAATCCGGAAGACAACTTCTTCCGCAAGCGACTTTTGAGTTCTTCCCATCCGCAAAGGAAAATGCAACGAACATCAATTATGATTTGATCAACTCACCTAAAGATCTCCAAGATAAGTATATGGGTATTTCACCACTTCTTTCAAAATTTTTATATGACCATCATCTTCAGTGGAATGAATTAAAAGTAAAACCTACAAGATTGATTACAAAGGGACGTTTTTATGCGATTGACCTCTTTGATGAAAGTGATGATAAAACGTATTATGACTCTTTATCAGAATTACTTGATGACGATGGTAAAATTCAAAAACCTCATTATGTCTCAGAACAACTCTTTATCGATAGACAACTTAAAAAACTAAACGGTAAGAAACTTCAACTTGAATCCTCTTTAGAAGATACGTCTACTCAACTCGATTCAAAATCAAAAGGTGATGCCATCTATGGATCAGGGCTTGATCTTCAATCCAAACTATCCCATCTAAATACGGACCAGGGCGATCTCATTTTAGATCCTACAAAGACCTTAAATGAACATGCACAATCATTTTATAAGGCTTACCAAAAAGCAAAACGCGGTATTTTATATATTAAAGAACAAATCGAACAAACAAAAGCTTTAATTGAACACTTTGAATCACTAAAAGTCTTTATCACCATGACAACTCAAGATTCCATTAAAGACCTTGAAGCTGAACTTATGGTTTATGGTTATAAGAAAGCAAAGAAAGAACCCGTTAAAAAGAAAAAGGATAAACCCAAACTTCTTATACTTCGTGATGATGAAATCACATATACCATCGGTAGAAACCATATTCAAAATGAGTACATCACCCATACGATTGCTCAAAAAGATGATTACTGGTTTCACGTTAAAGATGCAGCAGGATCTCACATCGTTGTTAACACAAATCGTTTAAATGAAAAGATCTTACGTAAAGCATGTATGCTTGCTGCCTATTTTTCGGGTCAAAAACATTCATCATCCATTCCAGTTGATTATACACAAGTTAAATACTTAAAGAAAATCCCTGGAGTACCAGGATATAAAGTGACTTACAAAAATCACCAAACGATGTATATCGATATCGATGAATCAAAAATAAATGATTATTTAAAAAATGTCTAAACCATAATTTAGACTTTTTTTATTTAATGAGGGCAAATGATTTGAATTATAACGTATAAATTGGTAAGATAAAGATATAAACAAGGAGGACTTAAATATGTCATATACATTACCAACTTTAAACTATGCATACAATGCATTAGAACCATTTATCGATGCAAGAACAATGGAAATCCATTACACAAAGCATCATCAAGCTTACATTACAAACTTAAATGCAGCACTCGAAAAACATCCTGAATTAAAGCTTTCTTTAGAAGAAATGCTTGCTGATTTATCCAAAGTACCACAAGACATTCGTGGTGCAGTCCAAAACAACGGTGGTGGACATTACAACCACAGTTTCTTCTGGCCACTTCTTAAGGTCAACAACGGCCAAACGCCAAAAGGTGCTTTAAATGATGCCATCAACAAAACATTCGGATCATTTGATGCTTTTAAGGAACAATTTAGCAATGCTGCTAAAACACGTTTCGGTTCTGGTTGGGCTTGGCTCATCGTTACCAAAGATAAGACATTAAAAGTTTTATCAACAGCAAACCAAGATACACCACTTGCTGAAGGTAAACCCATCTTAGGTTTAGACGTTTGGGAACATGCTTATTACCTAAACTATCAAAACCGTCGTCCTGACTACGTTTCTGCATTCTTTAATGTCGTAAACTGGGATGTTGTTGAAAAGTTATACAAAGAAGCTCTTTAATCGATTAACAGAAAATGCCGAAAACGGCATTTTTTTTTGCAATTAAAAGAAAAGAAAAAAGGAAGCTAAGAGCTTCCTTACAAAGGTTGTGTTTCAATGATTGCGTAATCGCCATCATCTCTTCTATAAACGACGTTCGTTCTAGAAGTTTCTTTATCAAGATAAACATAGAAATCATGACCAGATAATTCCATCGCTGTAATTGCTTCATCTGGCGTCATCGGTTTTAATTCAACTTTCTTACTTTTCACAAGTTGGGTTGCGAGAATGTCCTTTTCAAGTGATTCAATATCAAATTCACGACTGTAAGCTTGTTTGACACCTTCCTTTTCAAGATTATTCTTGAGTTTGTCTTTATGGCGTCTAATCTGAGCTACGAGTTTATCAGAAACCTTATCGATTGCTGTGTACATATCTTCATCAGAAACTTCAGCACGAAGTACTGTTCCTTTAGCTGGAATGGTAACTTCAATCTTGTGGTGATCCTTGTAGACTTTGCAGACAACACGAACCTCCAAAATAACATCGGGACCAAAGAAAGATACAACTTTGTGCAATCTCTTTTCTGCGTATGCCTTGATGGCATCAGTCGGTGTAAAACCATTCTTTCCTACAACTTCGAATTTCATAGTTTTTCTCCTTTATCATGACTATTTTCGTAGAGTCTGACAACCATAAGATTGCCAAACGACAAATGATCGAGTTCTTCCATGAGTTCATTAGAGATTCTATCACATATGAGGAGTGTACTTTGATTAAATTGTTTCATGAATAACTGGTAATATCCTTTGTAAAATGATTGGTAGCAATGCGGTTCTACTGGATATGATTTTGTGATCATCGTGAATAAATGCATTTCACCTGAATCAATCGGTATAACCTCATAACTCGGTAACAAAGGATACCTTTGGTAACATACCTCACAAAGATGAAAAATCTCTTTTGAAAACAAATTCCATAAATGCCTTTTTGTTATAATCTTTTTATGACAGTGTTCGCAAAGCATAACAAGCCCTCCTAATTGATATTAGCGGGCTTGTTTGTTTTTTACTTCTTATAAGCTTCGACAATCTTATCAATTAGGTTGTGTGGAACTTCTTCATATCTTAAGAATTCACGGGTAAATGAACCACTACCTTGTGTCATCGCTTTTAAGTCGATGGCATATTTGACGATTTCTGCTTCAGGAACTTCTGCAATAACAACTTGGAAGCCTTCAGCTTGTTCCATACCTAGAACGCGTCCTCTGCGTTTGTTCATGTCTCCCATAACATCACCAACGAATTGGTCTTTAATGGTTACCTGAACTTTAACGATTGGTTCTAGAATGGTTGGTCCTGCAGTTTTGCAAGCTTCCTTAAAGGCAAGTGCAGCTGCGAGCTTAAATGATATTTCATTGGAGTCTACGGGGTGGTAAGAACCATCGTAGAGAGTTGCTTTAATATTGATAACTGGGAATCCAGCTAATGGACCATTTTCTAATGTTTCAACAAGTCCTTTTTCAACAGCTGGGAAGTAGTTTCTAGGTACAGCTCCACCGAAGACGTCTTCAGCGAATTCAAAATCTTTTTCTGATGGTTCAAACTTAATCCAAACGTGACCAAATTGACCTGCTCCACCGGATTGCTTCTTATGTTTACCTTCAGCTTGAACTGTCTTCTTAATGGTTTCGCGGTAAACAATCTTTTGATCTTCAATATCCATATCGACTTTAAACATACTCTTCATACGTTCAAGAACATATGAGAGATGGGTCATCCCCATACCACCAAGAAGTAATTGTGATGTTTCCTTATTACGTTTGATTTCAAACGTTGGGTCTTCAAGATTTAAGCGATGTAATGCCATCGAAATTTTATCTTCATCATTCTTGTTTTTTGGATGTACTGCAATATAAATAACGGGTGTTGGTAGTTTAACAGATTCATAAACTGCTAAATTCTTTGGATCAGATAATGTGTCACCTGTTTCGATACCATCAATCTTAGCAACCGCGCATATATCACCTGCATGGAATGTCTGACATTCAATTTGGTTTTTACCACGTGGCATAAAGACGTTTGTAATCTTTTTATTTTCACCGCGATTAGCGATTGTAACATCTTGTCCAAGTTTTAAAGTACCACTTGTAATCTTTAAAATATTGATTTGACCTAAGAATGGGTCAACCGTTGTCTTAAAGACGTAAGCTGAGAATGGTTCATCATCATGGGTATGCCGTGTGATTGTTTCTCCAGTTTTACTATCTTTTAAGTTAAGCGGACGTAATTCATCTGGTGCTGGTAAGTAATCAATTAACATATTTAGAAGTGTACGAACACCAATCGTCTTAGTCGCACTACCAACGATGACAGGTGTTAATTCACCTTCAATAATACCTGCACGAAGCGCTTCTTTTACTTTATCTTCTGGAATTTCTTCGCCAGCTAAGAATAGATCTAAGAGTTCTTCTGATGTTTCAGCAACGCTTTCTAAAATCATATTATGTAATTCTTCTACTTTAGGCTTCTTTTCATCCCAAATGGGTGCGTCATGTGAATCTGTGCCATCAAAAATACGAGCTTTCATTTCTACGACGTTAACAAAACCTTCGAAGTTTTCGCTTTTGCCAATAGGCCAACAAAAAGGAACAGCCTTCTTTCCAAGCTTTTCACGAATATCTTCTAATACTTTTTCAAACTTAACGTTTTCCTTATCCATCTTATTGACATAAATGATGGCTGGAATGTGTCTTTTTCTAATTTCTTGCCAAACGCGTTCAGTTCCCACTTCAACGCCTTTGAGTGAATCGACCATGATCACGGCACCTTTAACGACTTCTAATGCTTGACTAAGGTCTCCTACAAATTCATCACTTCCCGGAACATCTATAAAGTTTAACTTATAGTCTTTCCATTCGACAGGTAGAACACTTAAAGAAAGACTTGATAGTTTATTTTGTTCTTCAACTAAATAGTCACTTACAGTGTTTTTTCTTTCGACTTCTCCCTTTTTGTCGATGGCTTTTCCTACGAATAGTAATGCTTCAGATAAACTAGTTTTGCCTGATCCTTGATGTCCAATAATTGCAATGTTGCGAATTTCTTTGGTGGTATACTCCTTCATCCTTGACCTCCTGTAAACGTTTTCTTGATTTGTACCTTAATTATAACATATTTTTAGACGATGAAAACTGTATTAAACCAATTTCGTAAATTTAACATAACTATCATTACATGCTATAATAAGGATGGTGAAATGATGAGAAAACTAGCAATTCGAATGATCGAATGGTATCAAAAAGAAATATCTCCAAATTCCAATCATAAATGCAGACATACACCAACATGTTCTGCTTATGCTAAGGAATGTTATATTCGTTTTAATTTTTTTAAAGCGTCCTTTTTAACTGTTAAAAGGATTTTAACGTGTAATGTGTTTTTTAAACCCAAATATGATCCAGTACCTGAAAAAAAGGTCAAAGAAAAAAAGATCAAACCGCTTTGATCTTTTATTTTTAGTTTTAGTATGCTCTTGCAAACCAAATGGTTTGAGTTGCTTTTTTACCAGATACTGGGCAGTTTTCTGTAATGAGCTTTTGGTCAAATGGAATGACACGTGCAGTTGCTGTTGTATCTTTTTTGATTTGGATTTCAACTTCTTCATCTGCAATACTCATCGCAACATATCCACCCATCTTGATGTATGCTTTAAACTCATCATAAGTCTTAGCTTCATAGGTATGTTCATTAACGTGAGTTAATGCTCTTTGATAAAGTGTATCATGCATATCTTTTAGAATATGTTCCATACTGTTTGCTACATCACTAACTTTATATTGGTGTTTCTTACGATCGTGACGTGTAACAAGTGTCACTTCACCTTTTTCTAAGTCTCTAGGACCTACTTCAATACGAACAGGATAACCCTTCATTTCATATTCAGCAAACTTCCAACCAGCTGATTTATTCGAATCATCTAGTGATACGCGGTAACCCGCTTTTTTAAGTTCATCATATAAGCTTTTAGATGCTTCTTGAACTTCAGGTTTTTGACCTTGAATTGGGATAATCACGATTTGTGTAGGTGCAACATATGGAGGTAAAACTAATCCTTCATCATCACCATGAACCATGATGACTGCACCAATTAATCTTGTTGATACACCCCATGATGTTTGATATGCATATTGAAGTGTATTGTTTTCATCCGTAAACTTAATATCAAATGCTTTAGAGAAGTTTTGTCCAAAGAAATGGGTTGTTCCTGATTGAAGAGCTTGGCCATCATGCATGAGTGCTTCGATACTATATGTTTCTACTGCACCTGCAAATTTTTCTTTTTCTGTTTTTCTACCGGTAACAAAGGGAATAGCTAAGTACTTTTCGCCAAGTTCACGGTAAATTTCAAGAATATCTAACGTTTCCCTACGTGCTTCTTCTTCAGTAGCATGTACAGTATGTCCTTCTTGCCATAAGAATTCTTTACCTCTTAAGAATGGACGTGTTGTTTTTTCCCAGCGGACAACACTGCACCACTGGTTATACATTTTAGGTAAGTCACGGTATGAGTTTACGATCTTTTGATAATGTGTACAAAAGAGTGTTTCTGATGTTGGACGGATAATAAGACGTTCTTGTAAGTCTTCAACACCTGTTGTTGTGATCATTGCCGTCTCAGGAGCAAATCCTTCAACGTGATCTTTCTCTTTTTGGAAGAGTGATTCAGGAATAACTAAAGGCATGTAGACGTTTTGATGGTTTGTTTCTTTGAAACGTTTGTCAAGATAGCCTTGAATACCTTCCCAAATGGCATAACCATAAGGACGGTAGATAATGAAGCCTTTAACATCACTGTAATCCATTAATTCAGCTTTTAAACATAAGTCTGTGTACCATTGTGCAAAGTCCTGGTCACGGGATGTGACGGATGCAACGAGTTTTTTATTGTTTTGATTCATCTATATTCACCTTTTGAATGCTTTAATTAGTATATTGATTACTACGATAATAAAAATAAATGAGAAAATCGGGAAAAATGTAAGTCCTCTTCCTCCAAAACCAATAAGGAAGGGTAGAAGTTGTATTGCAATGACAACGAAGAAGACAGTCATAACCACTTTAGTAGCTTTCGCTTTTTGAGCGTTATTCGTGCCACTTTGTTCTTGACGATCTTTTAGGTTGTCGAAACTAGGGGCTTTTTCTTTCGTTGATGGTTGAACGATCGATTTTTTATCGTGTTCATCAAAGAGTTTATCATATTTTGCGAATGGATCTTGATCGTGATTGTTCATGATTTCACCAGGATGGTTTTTCCATCTTCAAATCTTATTTTTCTTTCTTTATACAAATTCCCTAAAGCACGTTTAAATGCTTTTTTACTCATGTTAAATACTTTTTCTATCTCTTCTGGACTACTATCAGAGGTCAATGGCATGATACCTTCTTGTCTGATTAAATAACTTAGGATTTGGTTTGCATCATCAAAACGTTGCACTTCTTTTTGTTCTGCAAGTGATCCGGTATATCCTTTTTCAGATAAGAATGTGATTTTCACTTCAACTTCTTCACCAAGTCTCAAATCTTTTTTAATCATTGTATGATGTACAAAGACAAAATGACCATCATAAGTGAGTAAGTTAACGCCTTCTTGACCAATCTTTTGAACAATTGCTTTAACAGATGATTTTAACTCTAATTCATGTTCTGGTTTTAAAGTGACTTCTTGTTTACTTGCAAGTTTTGCTACCAATTTACCTTTAACTTTAAGCGTGACATAAATCATATCTCCAACAACTGGCCATTTTTCACGGTTTCTTGGGAGATCTTCATAAGATAATAAAACCTCTTTAGCAATCCCCATATCAAGGAAAACACCTAAGTCTTCTTTAACATCGGCTACTTTGAGAAATCCCGGTTTTGATACTGTGATAATCGGTGTTTTTAAAGTGGCTGCAAGTCTTCCTTTATTATCAAAATATAAAAAAGCATCAACAGTTTCTCCTGCTTTAAGCTCTCTATGCAACGATTCATTATTATGTAGAAAAACTTGGTCTAAACCTAAGTCTAGCATATAACCAATATCCGTTTTTCTATTGACAACCATGCGGTTGACTTCACCAATCATTAATACCATTTTTATCACCTAATCTATTTTAACACATTTATTTAAAAGGATGTATGAAAAAAGAAAAGAGTGCCTAAGCACTCATACGTCTAATTCTTTGATGACTTCTTCATAGCGTTTGATTAAAAGATTTTTGAAGAATGTCGTTAATGGCTTTAAGTCTTTTTCTGTTTTAAATGCTTCTAAATATTCAATATAATCTTCTCTATTTTCAAGTGGAATTGAAATCGGTAAATAATTATTTCTGACTAAGAAATAGTTTAAGACGAGTTTCGCTAATCTACCATTTGCATCAACAAACGGATGAATTTTAGCAATGCTTGCATGTGCGTAGGTCGCAAGTTCTAAAGCTGAACCTTCGAATTGATTTAAATTATTGAAAAACTTCGCCATACGATCATAAACCTTCACATAATCTGGTGGTTGATGAGTAGCACCAAATATGTTGATATTCACATTGCGGTAAACGCCGCCTTGGAAGATTCCGTCCACTAAGATCTCGTGGATATCCTTCATTTTCTCTTCATTGAATGGTTTCTTTGCTTTTGCTTCTGCCATCACAAATTCAAATGCTTTCAAATGATTAAGAATTTCTTTTTGTTCTCTTTCGCTATACTCGAGAAGAGCTTTTGCTTGGCTGCATCTTTTAACATCCTCATAAGGGATTCTGTTCTTACCAACCATACCAACAGCATCATAGGTGTAGAGAAGTGCAAACTTCTCTTCAATGTCTTTGAGTTGCGCTGGATCGCATTCACCAATCACATTTTCCAGATGCTTCTGCTCTACCTCTAATAGATCTTTCTCCATAATTATCAACGCTCCCATCTTTACTTTTAGTATAGCATAAAAGCGCTAACAGTGACAAGCATTCACAAAAAATTCCCATAATTGACCATGCTTAATCACTTCGTAAGAAGTGTGGTTTAGAGATATCTTTTGAGGAATGCTTTTGTTCTTTCTTCCTTTGGTTGGTTCATAAGTTCATGTGGTTTACCCATCTCAACGATGACGCCTTGGTCCATAAATACGATACGATCGGAGACTTCTTCAGCAAATGCCATTTCATGGGTGACAATGACCATCGTCATTCCTTCACTGGCGAGTTGTTTAATGACAGAAAGCACTTCTCCAACCATTTCTGGATCTAATGCTGATGTTGGTTCATCAAATAACATAATGGTTGGATTCATACAAAGGGCCCGTGCAATGGCAACTCTTTGTTTCTGTCCACCTGATAGTTTATTCACATTTTGGTTGATAAAGTCTTGCATACCTACTTTAGTTAGATAATTGATTGCTTGTTCTTTTGCTTCATGTTTATCCATTTTAAGTAGTTTGATAGGGGCTAACATGCAATTATCTAATACCGTTTTATTGTTAAACAAATTAAACGATTGGAAAACCATGCCCATATGCATTCTTAAATGTTCTAAATCTGTTTTTGGATCCATAAGATCGGAACCTAAATAATAGATATGTCCTTCATCAGGTTCTGATAACAAATTTAAACAACGAAGGAGTGTCGTTTTACCTGAACCAGATGAACCAATGATCGTGACTACTTCACCATCAAGAATATCTAAAGAAATACCATTTAAAACGATTTGTTCACCAAAATGTTTTTTAATATCTCTGATTTCTAATATTGATTTAGGCATTCATCTTCACCTCTTTCGTCTCCATGGATGTTTCTAGTCGTTTTACGACTTTGGATGTGATAAACGTAAGGAGTAGATAAACAAGTGCTGCAATCACAAATCCTTCAACAATTCTAAAATTGGATGAGGTTGCTGATTGGGTTGCACGAAATAAATCAAACACACCAATCACAGATAAGACAGCTGTATCTTTTAAGTTAACGATAAATTCATTTCCGATTGCAGGTAATGAGTTTTTAATCGCTTGAGGCAAGATGATTAAAAACATGGCATAACTTCTTGAAAAGCCTAGGGAACGCGCAGCTTCCATTTGACCTTTATCAATACCGTTGATTCCACTACGGATGACTTCAGCAATATACGCTGTTGTGTTTAATGTAACAACAAATAATCCTGCAACAAGGGGTGTCCACCAAGAAAGTCTTAGAGGTGAAATCCCATAATAAAAGATCATGGCTTGTACAATCATGGGTGTTCCTCTAAATAAGGTGATGTAGATACTTGAGAATGCTTGACCAAATCGTTTAAAAAATCTTTTAGTTAAAGAATCACGTCTTAAATCAATTTCTTGTGTGCGAAGCACCGTTAAAAAGAGGGAGAGAATAAACCCTCCCACGGTTCCAATCACGGATAATAATAATGTAATGAGAACACCCTTAATGAAGAAGCTTGAATAGGTATCTAATAAATAGAGAATCGTATTAAACATTTCATTCTTAGGTGGTAAATTCTGTAAAATAATCATGATACTTGAGGTTGTCTAAGGAGTGCATCAGCCATGATTTGATTTCTTTGATCAAAAGAGACTAAACTTAAAGCTTCATTAACTAAAGTAAGTAGATTAACATCTTCTTTTCTTAAAGCAACAGAAACCATCACATCTTCATCAGAAACCGTAAAACCTAATCCATCAGCAAACTGAATAATCTTTAATTCTGAATTGGATGAAACCATGCTTTGTGCAACTGGAAGTTCAGCAATAAACGCATCCGCTGCATGTGTTGAAACAGCAGTTGCAAGCATGCCGTAAGTATCGAGTGGATCTAGATGATTAACACCATTTATTTGATCAACTAAATCATCTTGTAATGTTCCTAATTGACTCACAACACGTGCACCATTAAAATCATTTAGACTGGTTGCGTTCGCATAACTTCCGTTATTTAAGACAACCATGACCTGTTCTGATCTAAAATATTCATCTGAGAAACTCACTGTTTCTGCTCTTTCGGCAGTTGGACTCATACCAGCAATAATTAAATCAATTTCACCCGATAAAAGTGCTGGAATTAAACCCTCCCAATCCACTGCCTTAATGACTAAATCTAGGCCTAATTCATCGGATAGATGTTTTGCCATGACAACATCATAACCATCGACATAAACACCAGACTGACCTGCTAATGGAAAACTAAATTCATTTAAAGCAGGTGTCGACCAGTTAAAAGGTGCATACGCTGCTTCTAACCCAATAACGATCTCTGTCTCAGATTCAACATCAAATTCAGATGCGCTTCCACAGGAGGCAAGTACCACAAATGATACCGCCAAAACAAAAACTAATAAAACGTTCTTCATACTCTCTTCCTCTTTCTTTTGTTTTTTAAACAAAAAAAGCATCCGAGAGGACACTTCAAAATTGAAAAAGCTATTTTCCATTTTTGCTAGCGCCTCTACTTTCGTAGGAGTGTTATAAGTATTTCCTATAACCCCATGATCCCATCTGTGCCCAGACGTTCATTCGGCGATGGTTACCTTTCAGATTCTTCACAGCCTGCCGGCTCTAAATCTTACTTATTTGCATCGCTACCTCTATGCTTTTAAATTGTATACAGTTATTCTAAGGTATCTAAAAGGTTTAGTCAACATGAAAACGTTTTAGACCTTTAAAAATAGAAGGGGGACTCGGTTAAGAGTCCCCATACCTTTTAAAATTTACGCCTTACGAACGTTTGCTGCCTGTGGGCCGCGATCGCCGTTCTTGACTTCGAATTCTACTTGGTCGCCTTCTGCTAATGTCTTGTAACCTTCAATTTGAATTGCACTGAAGTGTACAAAAATGTCCTTACCTTCAGCTGATGAGATAAATCCATATCCCTTGTCAGCGTCAAACCATTTTACTACGCCTTTCATTATGATACTCCTTAAACTTATACTTGGCAACTTGATGCCTAGTTTCATTATACACACATGATTACTAAAACACAAGAAAATAATTGAAGAAATCTAATTTATGCAAATTGGCTTTGATAAAGTTCGTAATAAAATCCTTTTCTTTCAATGAGTTCGTTGTGGTTACCTTGTTCGATAATATCGCCATCTTTAACAACCAAAATGGAATCCGCATTTTGGATGGTTGATAGGCGGTGTGCAATCACAAATGTTGTTTTATTTTCCATTAGGGTGAGCATCGCTTTTTGGATCATGACTTCTGTATGGGTATCCACATTTGAAGTTGCTTCATCTAAAATAAGCATTTTTGTTTTTGATAACATCGCACGTGCGATGACTAATAATTGTTTTTGTCCTTTTGAGATGTTCATACCTTCATCGGTAAGAATCGTGTCATAGCCCATGGGTAGATGAATGATGAATGAATGAATTCTAGCTTTCTTTGCTGCTTCTTCAACTTCTAAGCGAGAAACATTACCATTGCCATACGCAATGTTATCATGGACGGTTCCATGGAAAATCCAGGTATCCTGTAGAACCATGGAGAAAGCACGTCTTAAACTCTTTCTGGTGAGTTCTCTTGTTTCATGATCATCTAACATAATTCTTCCATCATCTACATCATAGAAACGCATGAGGAGATTAACTAACGTTGTTTTACCAGCTCCTGTGGGACCAACGATTGCGATGACTTGTCCTTTGTTTGCTTTAAAACTGACATCTTTCAATACCTTTTGTTCAGGAACATAACCAAATGAGACATGATCAAATGTGACTTCACCTAATACATCTTGATAATCAATTGCATTTTCAACATCTTTAGGTTCATCTTCGTGATCAATCACCATAAATACTCTTTCAGCAGCAGCAAGTGCACTTTGGATATCTGCCATGATATTCGAAAACTGATTGATTGGACCTGAGAATCTTCTTGAGTAAAGGGTAAAGCTTGTAAGATTACCGATTGAGATCCGTGTAAAGAAGTATAAAATACCTCCGAACACACCCACTAAAGCAACCGATAAGTTTGAGATAAAGTTCACTGATGGTCCAACAGATGTTGAATAATATCCTGATTCATAGGATGCCTTGGATGCTGCTTCATTGATTTCATCAAACTTTTCTAAAACAGAATCTTCTTGAACATAAGATTGAATGGTTCTTTGTCCTGTGATCATCTCTTCAGCAAATCCGTTCAATTCACCAAGTTTTTGGTTTCTAATCCGGTACTTTTTCTTAACAATCTTAGATAATACCCGTGTAATAATAATTGAAATAGGTACGGTTAAGACAAACACTAAAACAAGAACTCTTGACATGATGATCATCATCACAAGTGAAATAATCACCGTAATTAAGGATGTAAATGTGCTGATCACATCATTAGCAAGTGATGTATTAATCGTATCGATATCATAGCTCATACGTGAAATGATATCACCGGTTTGATTTTGATCAAAATAGGAAATCGAAACTCTATTTAACTTTTCAAAAAGATCTTTTCGCATCTTGTAAGTTACACTTTGTGAGATCTTTGTCATTTGGACGGATAAAAGATAGTTGATCAAAGCTGATAAAAGATAGAATACAATCATCAAACCTGCAAAGAAAAAGACTTTTTCAAAATCGACTTCACCTTCCATGGCTGAAATCGTTTGTCCAGAAAGGTAAGGTCCTACAAGTGATAAAACGTTTGAGACAATCGTGAAGATAATCGCAATCACTAATTTACTGCGGTAAAAATAAAGATAGTTCCAAAGTCTTTTTAAGACGTAACCTCTATTTTTTGCACGATCTGATCCGTCATTACGACCTCTTCCTTGTTTTCCTGCATACATCATAGAGATCCACCTCCTAACTGGTAGAAAGCAATCTCTTGATAAATCGTTGACGAAGTAAGTAATTCTTGATGGGTACCCATGCCAATGATCATACCATCATCAACAAGTAGTATTAAATCAGAATCTTTAAGGGATGCGATACGCTGAGCAATGATAATCATCGTTGTATCATCAAGTTCTTTCTTTATCGCTTTACGCATCTTCATATCGGTTTTATAGTCAAGTGCAGATGATGCATCATCAAGAATCATAATATCTGGTTTACCAGCGATGGCTCTTGCGATTAAGACTCTTTGTTTTTGACCACCGGATAAGTTCATACCACGTTGAGCCATTTGATGTTCCATTTCATCTTCTTTATCATAGATGAATTCTGCTTGTGCAACTCTGGTGGCAGTAGAAATATCTTCATTGGTGATTCCTTCCCTGTTGAACTGGATATTACCATAAATGCTATCAGCAAAGATCAAATCGTTTTGGAAAACAACACCAATCGATTCTCTTAATTCTTGTTGTTTAAGGTCTTTAATGTTTTTACCATAGATTAAAATTTCACCTTCATCGACATCATAAAAACGCATTAAAAGATTGATGATGGTTGTTTTACCTGAACCGGTTGCACCAATGATGCCTAAGGTTTGTCCCTGGTAGAGCTTAAAACTGATATTTTTTAAGTTACTTTCTTTTTGATTATAGGAAAACGACACATTTCTAAACTCAATATGTGGAACTTCTTTTTCGGGTTCGATTGACTCTAAACCATCTACAATATCATTTGGCATATCTAAGACTTCATCGATACGTTCAGCAGATGCTGTTGCACGTGACGCTAATACGAAAACACGTGTGATTGACATCATCGCGTTTAGGATGATGGTGAAATAAGTCACAAATGCCATGATTTGACCAATCTCTGTTTTACCTTCAGCAAGTCTATAAGCACCAGCGATTAAAACGAAGACAAGTCCAACATTCATGACTGCATGCATCATCGGATTGATCTTAGCCATTGTGATGTTTGCTTTAAGTTCAGAACCAACTGTATTTTGATTGGCTTGATCAAACATGTTTTGTTCATGTTCACTCATGGAAAGTGCACGAACAACGCGTGCTCCTGAAATATATTCTCTTAATTTTCTAACGAGTTGATCGACGAATCCTTGACTCTTCTTATAAAGGGGAATCCCCTTTCTAGATGAGTAATAAACGATCACTATAATTAATGGAAGCATCGCAACCATAATCAGTGTTAATACTGGATCGAGTAATAAAGACATCAAGATCCCACCAATGAGTAAGACAGGTGCTCGAACACCAAGACGTTGCATACTTGCTGTTGCGTTGTACATATTATAGGTGTCCGTTGTCATTCTAGAAATTAAAGAAGGTCTAGTGAGTTGATCCACTTGATTTGCTGATAATCTTTCAATTTTAGAGAATAGATCATGTCTTAATCCTTTAACGGATAATGCAGCAATCATTTCTGCTTTTCTGTTAGCAGCAACATTTAAATATAAACCTAAAAAGGCGATTAAGATCATTAATCCACCTAGTAAATAAAGTGAAGTTAAATTTGAATTTGGATTCTCTTGAAGTCTTGGAATCTCCTCATCAATCATATAGGCAATTAGCCATGGCAAAAACAAATCGGCTAACGCACCGACGGATTTGAACGATAAAGAGATGACTAGCATCTGCCAGTAGGGTTTGACTAGCCTAAAAATCATTTTCATATAAAAGACACATCCTCACACAAGTAATATATCATAAATGAGACGGTGATACTAGATTTTCATGGAAAAGGTAGCCCTTAGGGCTATATAACATTTGAAGAATAAATCTCTAAGTTTACTCTTTCAAACTCTATTTTTAAGGTTTATGATTGACTTATCTTTATGTTTACGTTAAAATCGATATTGCATGAAGTTAAAGCCCCTATAGTTAAATGGTATAACGCAGCCATGGTAAGGCTGAATTGCAAGTTCGATTCTCGCTGGGGGCACCATGAGAAAATCAAGCGACTCAATTCGAGTCGCTTCTTTTGTTTTCTTCTTCTTGAATCATATGAACTTCAGTAAACCAAGGTTGAAATGGTCTTTTCGCATGCATCTCTTTTGTCATTTCATCCATATCGATTAAATCTTCAAATAGACCAGCTAATCCAAATGAATAATTCTTTTCAGTATTCAAATAGTCTTCATAATCTTCAATATGTAGGATATGGGTATACTTCTTTTCTAAATAGATACGCATTTTTTCATCAATCTTAGGATTTGCCTTCTTCTTGATATCTTCAATCAGTTTATAACTCTTTTCAACAAGACCTAAATGATAAAAGTACAAGGCAAGTTCATAAAGTAGTGTAATTCCTTGTTCATTTCTAAAATGTGAACCTAAAGGATATCTTAAGAGTTTAGCTTTAATCTCTTCATCATCTTTATAATTATGGTAACAAACACCTTCGATATAACTGATGATGAGCATCTGATAAAAGAGTGTCGTCTTAAGTTCATTTTCTTTCATCATCTTTTGCGTGAGATTAAATAAATACTGATCAGTTTCATTTGATTCAACTAATGAGAAACTACGATATTGATTAATTTCAATGATTTGAAAGAGTTTATCTTCTTTCATCTTTTTATAGGCGATAAAGTCGCCATAGAACGACGCGTTCGACAGTTTAAAGCTTTTGATATAAAGTGATGAGAGAATGATCGTGTAGAAGTTCAAAAGGCTTAAAATGCCAATTAAGTTGCTATTCCAGTTGAATGTTATGGATAATAAAAACATGAGATTGGTTAATCCTAAGAAAGCGATCGTAACTATAGGTCCAGCTTTAAGTGAGTTTGCAAATCGTGTGATGAGTTTATCGTAGGACTCATCATCTTTGATTATGCCTAAGTCAGGAACAACAAATCCTCCAAGGAGATACCAAAATCTTGGTTTGAGTTTGATTCTCCATCCTTTTTTAGTTTTATAGAACATAACCATATAGAGATAGAGTGCTCTGATTCTTACACCTTGGAATACCATGGAGAATAGATGACCTAATTCATGGACTGTTAAGGTGATCAAGAATGTTAAGATGATCCAGAGTATGTATTCATACCAAGCTAATGTTTTAATACCATTAATGAAGCGATACCAGTAACCGTTATAGACTAAAAAGCTAAAAAGAAATCCGATGATAAAAGCAAATATGAGTAAAATTATCCATCTTGTTTTCTTCATGAATTTCGTTCCACCTTTTATGTTTATGTGTTTTATTGATCTACGCTATTTTAATTATACAATAAATTAAAGTATTCGATAAACTCAATTTGGATGAACAGTGAAGTTAAGGCTTAAAATGTATAGAAAAATAGCATGGTGTGCTTGACATCATATCAAATATTTGTTATCATAAAAAAGCATGAGCATGTGGGCGTCGTATAATGGTTATTACACGTGCTTGCCAAGCATGAAATGGGGGTCCGATTCCCCTCGCCCGCTCCACACAAATGCATTCATTCCTTTTGATATTGTGGTTCAGACAATATCAGTATTTAACACCTCGTTAGGATGTCTTTCTTAGTTCCGATTATACACCGTTATACGATGTAAATCAAGAAAGAGGTGTTTTTTGTGTATAATTTTGATATAAAAATCAAAGAAAAACGTAAGGAAAAGGGGGTTTCTCAAAAAAAACTTGCAGAATTATTAGAAACAACACAACAGCAAGTTAGCAAATATGAGAACCTTATAGATACGCGATCTTTAACTCGTTTAGTAGAGATTGCTCAAATTTTAGGAGTCACTCTGGATGAACTTGTAGAATTTAAAAAAATTCATGAAAATTATTCTCAAGAACTTAAAGCTAAGATTAAATAAGGAGTAGGATTTTGGATATTAATAAAATGATTGAACAGCAGATAGCACGAGAGAGTGCCCGTTCTGCAGAAAAAACTGCACAAGCCCAAATGGAACAAACTAAGTATGCTAAGCAGGAAGCAGAGTATGCTAAACAGACTTGTGAAGCTCAGCAAGAAATACTAAGCCATCAGAAGGCTCAATTAATGGCAATGGAGGACTTGATAAATGCCTTACAGGGTGTCGCTATTGAGCAACATGATCAAAATGAAATTCTTCAAGCTGAGATTAAACTTAAGAATAGAGCAGAGAAAAGAGAAAGAATCTTATTTTGGGTTGCTCTAATAATTACATTTATGGCAGCTTTGTTTTCATTATTATAATAATCAATTGGGGAGGAGGAAACTAAATGAGTAATTTTTTTGTGTTTACGTATAATGGTCAGCAAACAATTGTTAATGTCGATTCTATTTCTTATTTATCAGTATCTAAACAATTTAGCAAGTTAGTCCTAAAAGATTTACATGCTAAGAATAGTGTTAATAATATTTCTAGTGTTTGCGAAACGTGGTTTTATTTGAATGATAACCAGGTTGACAAATTAATTAAACTACTGTCAGTAGTTAGTATAGATTAAAAAAGTAATACTAAACATTGTATTAGTAAATTTTTGCGCTTAAATTTGATTTGATTTTAAGTTTAGTTATTTTTTAAAAAGGAGATTATACGAAAATGGAGACAAAAGATTTATCATGCTTCATAATCACACCAGTCAGTGCTGGTGACGAGTTGCTCAAAAAAGAATTCGATTCCATAATTTCAAATATCATACGACCAATCTGTGAAAAAAATGGATTAAAACACGCTTATGCTGCTCATGAACTATCTAAAGTAGGATCGATAAACAAAGACATCATTACTGGAATTTATAATTCAGAAGTAGTGATTGCAAACCTTACTACTTTTAATCCAAACGTTATGTACGAATTAGCTGTTGCTCATACAATGAGAAAGAAAGTTATTTCTCTATTAAAAAGTGGAGTAACTCCCCCTTTTGATATCCATGATGATAGACTTATTTTTTATACAAATGATATCTATGGTTATACTAAGCTTTTAGGTGATTTTGAAGCTACATTGAAAACCACTTTATCATTGAAGGAAAAAGATATAGACAACCCAGTATATAATGCATTATCATTAGATAGTTTATTGAAAAAACCTACTGACATGTCACAAAATGATTTGCTATATCAAATTCTAAGGAAATTAAACCAACTTGAATCAAATAAATCTGTTGATGTGATAACGCGAAATTCGAAATATACATACTACATAATTACAATAAACTCAAAATTGAACAAAGAGCAAACTGAGAATATTCTTCAAGAACGTTTTAAGCGCAGTTATAGTATCCAATATGGGTTGGGTACACTTAATAATCGAGACGGTGGTTTGTACAGTTTCGAATGTAGAACGACACTTGATCAAAATGATTTTGATTTGCAATTAAGTTTACTTTCTATGGATGGAATTGAGATCATAGAGATAGCAATAAAAGATATCCTCATCAAGCAACATCAATAAGGATAGTGATTGATCCTAAAGCTACTCAATCAAAACATGATTTGATGAAATTTCTTAATCATAATGATTTGAATAATATCAAATTAATCAAATCTGATTTACATGTAAATTAGTTTTTTATTTATACACGTTTTATTATTTTTGTTTCTTATTTTTTCGTAATCAATATGAGAAAGGTGGATTTTATAATGGGAAAAAATATTCATGTTGTAAAGCATGGAAGTGAGTGGGCAGCAAAAAAGGAAGGCGCTGAACGAGCATCTAAAATTACATCAACTCAGAAAGAATCGATTGACTGGGCAAAACAACAAGCAATAAAAGAGAAATCTGAAGTACTTATTCATGGGGAGAATGGACAGATTAGAGAGCGAAACACATATAAAAAAGACCCCTATCCTCCTATAGGCTAATGCGAACTGCTTTTTCTTGAATATTTGTCCTTTGTTGTTTAGAAATCCGAATGATTTGCTTTTTTTGAAATAAAAATCAAGATATACATGAGGTGGGGAAATATGAATGAAGATAATAAAAAAATACCTATGCGGGTATTTTCATTTTATAAGCTTTTCAAATTTGATGTTTACACACAATATGAAAACGAATCATTTTTGAGTGAAACCAGAGTAGAAAATGTCACAAAAGTTGAGTTTTTAAAATTGTCTAAAAAGATTAAAATTTATAAAGTCGCTTTTGATTATTATAAAACTTATCCAAATGCATATATACCAAAACCAAGTAACATTGATTTTGATATTGATCATTCATATATTCCTGTAACTAATGTTTTTTTCAAGAATCAGTTTAAGGCATTTGTCGATAGTGATTCAGAAATCGTAATTTTTGATTGTAGTTATAAACTATCGGATAAATTTCTCAATTCAATACACTCTCTTAAAACAATTAACAACAAGATTTCAAAGTCCTCAATTTTTTTAGAAAAGTATGAAATTGATTTAAAGAAAATACGACGATATCACGATAAAATTGGAATCTGGTATACTTTCGACGGTAAAATTTTAAACACAACAAGTACCGGAGTTTTCGGAGTCGATGTAGAGCACTCAAGAATTAAAATGCAAATTGAGGAGCAAGGTGGAAGACAAACTGCTTTGGTTCTTAGAATTGAGTTTAATAGTGAATTAATTACTGCGATTGTCTCTGCTAATGGATCAATATCTATAAGTACTGCTACAACATTCGACGAAGCGTTTTCAATTACAAATTCAATAATAAGTGAATTAATTCTTAAAGCTTAGATATACAACTTAATAAATTCTTCAATTTTTGATTCACTTTCACAATGTGCTTCAATAATATTATTATCAAGATAGATACTTTCGTTTATTTGAACGGTGGTAATAAGTGATGTATTATTCACATAATACTTCAGATATGGATTACCATTTTTTTCATATTTTAATCGTAAATTGTAATATTCGTTTTCAATTTGGCATATCATTTTAAATTGATTGGTTATTATTCCAATTCTCGAAATGATTTTTGAAAGATTATGACCATTTTCTTTCATATTCGAAAATTTTAGAATAAGTTTATTAGACTCAGCTATAATCGACAAATCTGTATCTAGTGTTGCTAACGAAGATACTACGCAAGATATTTTATTTTCATATGTATCAATCCGTTCTTCTTTTAGAAATATTCTTTCCTTTTTTAAACTAAGAATTATCTTGTCCATATCGATATCAACAAGATTAATCGAATTGATTGTTGAATTAAGCTTTAATGTACAATGCAAATTAAATTCAAATTGCTTTTTTTTGCTTTTATAAATCTGAAAAAATCTTTGAAGTTGAGGTATACTATTCAAAAGTTCTATTGAAAAACTTATAAGAAAGACTGATGCAGCAGAAACTTCTATCATTAAATTCCACTCAAAACCACTCTTAATGAATTCAATGATATTTGTAATTAATGAAATAAGTGACAATATGACAAAAAAAGAATACATCAGTATTTTTTTGAGACTGATATTATAGATTACTCTATCATTCATAATCGTGTTCCTCTTAGTTATTGATAGTTATATTATAATTGAGTATCAGTCGAAAATCAAATGCTATTGTTCATTTTCTATATGGGTAGAATGTTTGATAATCATTTTCCATCATAAGTTGATCTACTTGCAGATATATCATAGTTTGTCTGATATCTTTATGCCCAAGTAATTTACTAATTGTTGTGAGGGGACATCCTTTTCTTAATAACTTTGTTGCAAATGTCTTTCTTAATCGATGTGGATGGATTCTCTCATCTGTTTTGACATGTTCATTTAACTTATCAAAAAAATGCTCCATACTTCTTTTATTAAGCCGTGTTCCCTTCTCGTAGTTCCAAATCACATATTCCGTTTTTTTCTTGTATGCTTTTTGTAAGAGATCCCTCGATAATGAGTTAAAGAAAACACATCTTTTCTCACCGTTTTTTGTGTGATCAAGTTGAATTAGATTGTGATCAAAATCTACATTATTGAATCTCATATCCAATAGTTCTGATAATCTAACTCCGGTATCCAGGAATAAGCATATAGCTAATGACCAAGATAAATTGTTACTGTGATTCAACTTGAGAGAGCTGACAAACTGCAGAACACGATCAAGTTCTTCTTCAGATAATGCTTTGAATGACTCTGTATCATCCATCAATTTATATCTTTTTGGATACTTAATATCACAAAAATTGAATGCGGTGATGATACAGCTTATTGCATCATTGATCTTTGAATTTTTCTTTGTGGTATTTGATAAAAAATAGTCGATTATGTTTTCAAAGAATACGTTGTCAATCAAGGATGATTCTCTATATTCAAGTTTTTCAAGAATAGGAATCAGCATGTTAAAACTCTTGCGATAGTAAAGATAAGTACCTTTGCGTCGATACTTATTGACGTGAGCTAAATAGAGCTCAAATGATTCTTTTATTTGCATTATGGTTCCCTCCCAAATGGCTTTTAATTCAATTATCATACAATCTGGGAGTGAAGATGTCCACAAATTTTGTGGACAATCACTTCTTTTTTACTTCATTTTTACTTCACATCAATGACAATGATGACATCAATCCGACAATATCGATATATGTATATATAAATATATACAATGCAAATGCAAATGCAGAGTAAAAGATGGACTCCATCATATGGGTGCATGCGTGTTCGTCTGCAGGCGTTTGCATCATCATCTGCATAGTGTTGTTATTTACCGAGGATTTTGATGAGGTCCTCTTTTTTCATTCTAGAGAAACCTTTAATCTTTCGCTCTTTTGCGAGCTGATGCAGCTCTTTGATCGTCGGTTGTTTGACAGGTTCTTTTGGTGTCTCTTCGACGTCTTGGGGTATTGCTGCAGGTTCAGGTTCACCGGCTTCTTTTTTGAGTTCCTTCAGCTTATCCTCAAGCTTGGAGATGTTTGCTCTGAGCTCGGTTTCAATCGGTTTTAAAACGTTGATCGTCTCCGTTGTTTTGATGACATCCTCGTTCATCTTCACAATGATGCGCTCAGCTTCTTTCTTTTCTGCATCCTTCCATTTCTTATAGCGTTCATATCCGTACATGAGAACGATCAGAATCACTACGGGAACTGCAAACCATAGTGAAACGAATAAAACTCTGTAGACGATATCCAGTGCATTTTTAGTTGCTTCTGACATGTGTGTATTTCCTCCTATTTGTAATCTAAGGGTAATCCTGCATGCTTGTATGCTTCAGCATGTGTGTCGAAGATCTGAAGCACTTCATAGGGAACCTCGAGAGCCCATTTTTTCACGAGCTTACGCTTGTGCTTTCCCTCAAAGTCGAACTCGATGACATACGTGTGAAATTTCAGTTTCACCGGGATGTAGTTGAAGCGTCCATCGTCAAGCCATCTTTTAATTGGGATGTCTTTTTTTGTCTCGACCTCATGCATGTAAGTCAAGGTCTCCATCTCCTGGGAATCGAGTTTCATGTGCTGCGAGTACTTGATGATTGTCTTGAACTTGTCGTGACGCATCAGGAGTTCATCCTCGTGTTCTACAACCCATTTTTTGTTGTAGTCCTTGCTCTTGTTCATCCGGGGATTGTAATCCAGATGGCGCTCGTCCTTGTGGAAATAGGGACGATTCGCTGCGTTGAAGTTCTTGATCTTTTTGCCGTCTCTGTAGTAGTCATCCGTGTTGATCACCCGGTGCATCACGTAGTAGTACCTGCCATCTTCAGATAGCCTGGGCTTTTCTACAGGTGATGTGAAATAGGATGGAAGCCCGGTCTTGTTCAGCGTGAGCTCAGCCAGGACGAGCGATGTGAGTGATTTACCTCCACCGACACGAGATCTCACCAGATGCATCCCCTCCTTAAGAAGTGGAATGTTTTCGAGATCGTTCACGTGGAGAAGTTTATAACCATAGAGGATGACCAGGCTCCATGGGAGCGAGAGATAGCGAAGCTTTCGGGCGTGTCTTAAATAAATCAGATGCATCCCCTTCATGAAACCATTCGCGAGATCTGATCCCTTTTTGAGGAACTTTGCTTCAGCATGGAAAAATGCATCCAGGGCGACGTCACCCAGATGCATGAACTGATCAATCTTTTCAACCGCTTTATCGAATAGTTTCTCAATATTATCCATGTCTCACCATTTCAAAACTCCTAATTTATTCAGGAAAAACAGAACGCCAGCTGCAGCAAGGATGAACGAGATTGCACCCTCGACCGTGAAGAGTCCAAGGATTGCATTCTTGATTGCTTGATAGAGTCTCCTGAGAAGACCTGACAGAACGAACGTGACGAAGATTGCACCGTAGATGATGAACTCCTTCAGCCCGTTCTCCCAGAGGTTTTTCACCCACTTAAATGCATCGATGATCCACATGATGCTAGATCCTGATGACGCCTAATAGAACGAGTGCGACGACGATGATGACTCCAATGATGAGCAATCTCTTAGGGCTTCCGATGAGTCTGGATAATGAACCCACAGCCTTTTCGAAACTTGGGAGGATAAAGATGACCACGATTCCGATGCCTGCAATGATGACCCATCCCTTGTTATCGGTCCACCAATCCGAAGGTGCTTCTGTGCCTGCTCCTCCCCAC
>JAEWVV010000193.1 GCA_023458995.1 Bacillota bacterium | reverse complement strand
AAAAACAGTGATAGGTGTCGCACTCGCTCAAGCTTTGAGACTAAAAACGCTTGTTATTGTGCATAGAGGTAATATTGCTGAGCAATGGGAGGAAAAATTTAAGTCTTTTTTAAATATCGAACACATTGGGAAACTTGACAAGGATTATAATACTCTAGGGTTTGATGTGGATATTGCCTTGATTCAATCATTAAGTAAATATGAAAAACTTGATGAAATATTAAATCAATATGGTTTAATTATTATTGATGAAGCTCATCATTTGGCATCGTCATCATATGAAAGATGTATCAGAAAATTTAGCGCAAAACATATCATTGGATTAACAGCAACATTAAAACGTTCTGATGGACTTGAAAAAATCATAACAACTATGATAGGGCCAGTTATCATTGATGTTAGTGATATCGATAATAAAATGAATAAAAACTTATATACAAGATTGACAAACTTCAAACTGACAACGATGGGTGAGATTTCTATACAAGACGCTTATAAACAGATTATAGAAAGTAATGACAGAAATGAAGCCATTTTAACCGACGTTAAAGATTTAATTGAAAAGGGGAAAAACACTCTCATTCTAACGGATCGAATTGATCACTTAGAATTTCTAAAGAAAGAAATAAGTGTGTATACCAATAATTTGCTATGTATTCATGGAAGAATGTCAATGAAAGAAAGAATGAGTTTTAACGAGCAATTAAGAAGAGCTAATGATGGATTCATAATTCTTGCAACAGGCAAATATATCGGTGAAGGATTTGATGAAGATCGCTTAGAAACCTTGATTTTAACGATGCCCTTTCGCTGGAGAGGTACATTACAACAATATATTGGAAGACTTAGCAGAAGAAAAACAGGTAAAGATGAAATTTCAGTATACGACTATGCTGATGTTCAAAGCAGATATTTCTCATCAATGTATCTTGAAAGATTAAAAGGGTATAAAACAATGGGTTTTTCGATAGCCACTAAAACTGATATTGAATCAGCTATTTATCACGTTAGTGACTATCAGCAAAAACTATTTGAAGATTTAGTTAGAGCTAAACATATCGTATTTTTGATTAAGCATTCAATAGAAGGTAGAGTCGGTGAGTTGATTAAAAAATGTGTTGTATTACCAACATTACTTATCAATAGCGAGATGATATCAAATATGATCATTATTGACAAGAGATATATTTGGTATGGCTCAATTAATCCCTTTATATTTTCTTATAAAAAAGATGATGATATATTGAGATATGAAGATGTTTTGTTAACTGAACAACTCATAGAAGAGGCACAAAAAATTATCTCTTAAAGGCCACTTAGGGTTTTAATTGAATCAGCGATATAAAAATGTCTATAAATGATACATTTAATAACTATTTCAATGGATAGACACAAGAATTAAGTAGAAAGTACTATATAGTATAGTTTCTATCGCGAATAAAAATATTTGAATCGGTAATTGCGTATTTTGATTAGAAATCGCATTCGTCTTTTCATTGAGATTTTGAAATTCATATGAGCATAAAAAGTTTATCTTAAGTTCTACACTTTTCTATACAACATCCAGTACTTCCCTGAGCTTCTTTAAATGTCTCCTACATAACATTTTTCAGCATCGTAATGCAAAAATGTAAAACAGCAGCATAATGATGCCTGTTTGTCAGTTTTACATTTAACGGGACTAATAACTAAGGGATGTTATAATTTTATTAAGCGTAATAAGTAGTAACGATAGTTTAGAATCATTTATCAAATGAAGGGAGTTATTCAATGATTGAATAAAGATAATCTAAAGGAATCAATTAAGCAAATCGAATCCATCATTAGAAAGATTGCGGTTATCAACAAAGACAATCTATCTAAATCACAAAGAACTCTCATAGAGCGTAGAGTTCTTGCTTTAAATATATCTCTACAACTTCTAAATGAAAAGTTAGCTACAATCCAAGAATAATATAAAAAATATTAATATTAATGGAGGATTTATTATGTTAAAAACTGAAGTCATCAAAAAGATTCGCAAGACAGAAGAAAAAGCATTAAAGATTGAAGAAGTCATCAATCAGAATGAAAAAGAAGGATGGGACTTCATCAACGCTGTTGGGACAAACAGAAAAGATGTCATCTTAGTATTCAGAGAAAACCCAGCATACAAACTAAACCAAGATATCAATAAAGGTATCAAGGATGTTAAAAGTAAGATCAATCAAATCGTGGATGTCATAAAGAAGTAGTAACATTTACTTGATTGGTGGAAAAAAATATTACAATGTTTAATTTGGAAAAGCGTGTTTTTTGTTGCCCTAATGGAAAAACATGTACTCACATCAAAAAATAAGATGTTTATCTTAAAAATATAAGTTATAATAAAAGAAAAACCACAGGAGGGGAATTATGAGAAAAATCTGGTTTTTAGGATTTTTTTTGTTATTTTTTCTTTATGGATGTCAAGAAAATGAAGCTAGTACACTCGCTAAAGCCATTTCTAAATATCAATTACCTGCCTCAGTCGATGCCTCTATGGAGTTACCAACAATCATTGAACATGATGGACAAGCGATTTTCATTGAATGGACTTCTTCTGATCCATCTATTTTTAATTTTAACGGAAATGTTATACGATCTAATGTAGATGTAGAAGTAACTTTAACTGCTAAGTTTACCCTTGGAAACGAAACCCAAGAAAAAAGCTACAAAATATTAGTACTAGCCATCGGTTCAGACACTAAAGTGATTCGAACGTTTGCTTACCCTGGAGAAGTCTTTAAAATATACTATGTTAGCTCTGAAGATAACTTCCCAGAGTTGATAACACCTACACATTCAAGTGCAACTTTCTTAAATTGGTGTTTAGATGAAGCTTTAACGACTCCGATGCAAGAACCAATATCATTAGAAAATAATCTTGATTTATATGCAAAATGGGATGTCATATACTATGATGTTGAAGTGATTTATACAGGATATAAGGATAATGTTTCTAACCAAAGCGTTCATCTTCAACAACTGAATCAATTTGAAAGTTATGTTGAAAAGTCTCTGGATACTGAAATCGTTTCACTTAATTTTATGTTTCCTACAGGTATCTTTAATGTACATCAGGTCAAACAGGTACTGTACGTTGAAACAGTTAAAAAACAGTTTGATATCTTTTACTATCAAAAGTATTTAACACCAGTCACATTTATATCGACTCATGTTGAGCAATATGATCAAAACAATGTTATCCATTATGGATTAACAGAAGATTCTCATCTATACCAAGTTATAGACATAGGTTTTGAAACCCAATATATCGACTTAGGTTTGATTTCTTTAGCTCATGATGAAACCATTCTAGAGATTAAAACATCTAGTCAACGCGTATATATCGGAACGAGTAACAATAAAGTCCACGTGATTGAACTATTATATGGTATGCTGGGTTATCGAGATGCAGGTGTTAAAACTTTTGATTTACATGATTATAAGCTTGGTGATTTCATTGAGTTCAATTATACCAGCAACCAACAAAGTGCCATGATTGTTGTTTGTGAATTTGGCATTATCGATTTGACTGATCCTAGTGGATTTCCCTATGTGTATAAAATCGAAGATGAAACTGATCATGTAAAGGAAGTTCTTTTCCAACGTCAAGATTATTTTATTTTAACAGATAAAAATCAACTCTATCTCGTAAGAAATGTTTTCTTTGGTCCATCAAATGCATATGGTAACATAACAAAAGACATAAATCTGAATCACGGTGAGTATGTTATTGATTTTTTAGTTGTTAATAATTATGTTTATTTAATCACCTCAAACGGAAATGCTTATCATTATGCAAGTTATGTAGTCGATCAAATGGACCAAACAACCTATGGCATTAATCAAGTTTATGATTTGGGTTTGAGTTCTAACGAAGAGATTATTGATGTTATGGGTAATTTGATTTATACCAATCAACATAACCTTTATAATGTTTCACTAGAAAATGGTTTATCATCACCAGGTATAAGAGGATTAATCAAAATTACATTACCTCTCAATGAAAATGAATTTGTGACCGATTTTTCATATAGTTCAAATAGTAATCAAGATAGACCTAATCTATTTATAACTAATCAGAGTCAGATCATTGTCTACGATCGCTATTCCCGTGAGTACAAAAGAATTGATCATGTATCACTTTTAGAAGATGAAGAGATTTTATTTTATCTTTCAAACTATGAAGAACCTTCATTCTTCCGTTTACTTACTTCAACATCATTCTATGCAGGATATGATTTTTCATATGATGCTACCCTTATACAATCTGTTCTAGATGAATTAAATACTTCTAAATTATTCGATTTGGTCATGGATGGCAATCTATATCAAGCCATAACATGGGACGGACAAAAACATATTAAACATGATTTTGAACATTATGAAAAGAGTGTGTTTGCTATTTGGAAAATTGAAGATCACTATAAGTTATCAAAAGATGCCCATATACCTTTAAATATTGATTTGGATCCTCTTATTCATAAGAACTGGTCTCTAGTGTCAAATGCTATCGAGGAAGTTCCAAATACAGCAAGTCAAGATTATAACTTATATTTATATGAAGTTCCTCATGCTTATAAGTTGAACTATGTGACCCAAACAGATCAACTTATCGATTCACGTGTTGTTGAAATGAATGTAGGTATAGATTTACCTATTCCAACCGAAACAGGGAAATACTTCCTTGGTTGGTTTATGGATCCTGAGTTAACTGAATTATTTCATCCTGATAAGGTAAAACCAGGGAATACGTACACCCTTTATGCAAAGTGGACGAATGATAAATACTCTGTCTATTATCATGATATTGAAGGTGTGATTACACCAACAGAATCAAAAACCGGTGAAGCACCAATGATTACATCAACAATTCCTGTAAAACCAGGGTATCAGTTTATGGGATGGTATGATGAAAATAATGTTAGATATTTGAATAATAACCAAACGCGCTATGAAGATTTACATCTTTATGCACGATTTAATCCAATCTCTTTACAAATTAATCTCTATGATCAAGAAAACAATCTTCACTTTGTTAATACATTCTATGATGAAACGCTAAGAGATATAATGTCATTTCTTTATGGTTATGAAGTTGAAGCGTTCTATTCTGATATTGAGCGAGAGCACATATTGGATATAGATTATGTATTAACAGATAGTCAAACATTTTATATTAATTTAATACCAAAAGACGTTTCGATTATTCTATTAGAAGAAGAAGTGATTGATGGAGAGTATGCGTTCTTTTTCATCAATCAAGGATTGTTTGCTGAATATAATGATTCACTTTATATGTTTCAACATAGTCTACAAAATGAATATCAAGATGAATTCTATATGATTAATCAACCAGTTAACTTGACTGAACGTTTAGGATTTACCCGTAGTCAAATCAGTGGGATGGTTTCATTTGGAAGATATGCTTTATTTATCATGCAAAATAAAGAGGTTCATATTCTCGATACAACAGAAATGGTTGTTGTCAAAACCATCAATCTCAATCTTGCAATTGATGAAGAGATAGATGTCGATTCATTATTCAATTTTAATGTCATTAACGAGCAAAAACAATTCTTTATTGGCTTATCCTCTATAAACAAAATGTATATATTTGGTTTAGATGGCGTAGTGTCTATAGTAAGCAATGTTACTGAACTGATAAGAAGTAGTCGCTACTTCATCGCGGTCATCAATGATAAACCAATTGCCTACCATTATGTAAATGGAAGTTTTGACACAATCAACTTATATAGACTACCAGTTAATGTAGGAGAACAAAAAGCAATTTTAAGAGTTGCCTCAGGTATAACGTATAAGGAAGTATTTGAAGACGGTAGAATACTTATATTTGACTATAGACTTCAGGATGGATCGTATCAATTTATTCCAAATGAAGAAAATCTTGGACTTAATCAAGATGAAGTTATCCTTGAAGTTCTAGATAAAACGGCCTATACATCAAGTGACAGGTTATTCACGTTTATCGAATCAACCAATCATCAAGTGATTGATCTAGAAAATAAACTTAATATGAATGAAAAGGTCATTTCAGTTGGAAAAACGATGGGGAGTAAGTATGTACTTACAAGCCAACGTCGTCTTCTATTTGTAAATGAAGAAGTCAAGATACTTACATTACAGGAAGATGAAACACTCATAGATGTCGTTAGACTAAGTGTTATCACAAGCAAACGTATATATGAATATGATTGGGCTAATAGAAATTGGTTAGGAAAAGATGTATTATTAGAGGGTGAAACAGTTATCAAGAGCAGTATGAATTATGGTTTAACTTCATTAAACCGTGTATTCCAGATGGAACTTGTTGATCACCAAGAACCCATGTTTATCTCATTTAAGCTCTATCAGACGAAAGAAATCATCAAAGCTTCATTTGGTTCAATACCAAATCTACCAATTGGAGGACAAGATGGATTCATGGGATGGTATTTAGATAACACATTTGTTTATGAATTTGAGAATATAAATTCATCCAATCCTATTGTTTTATATCCGAAATATGAATAACGTAAAATTAACTTGAGAAAAATTCAGATAAAATACCCATTTGGTGACAATTGGGTATTTTACTTTAATGTCTAAGTGACTTATAAAGTCCTATATTAAAATCAACTCACAAAATATTCTTATTGACATTCAAACACACCTTTGATAAAATAACTTTGTATACTGAAAGCGGTTTCCGATTCATAGAAAGAACTGCTTTATATTGTAAAAATAAAAAAACCGGTTTTCTTAACATTAATTAAGAAATAAACAGGCGATTTTTTAATGAATTTGAAAAACCGGTTTTTTAAAAAACAGGAGGGTTAGATTTGAGAAAGTTATTGTATGCTTTAGTCATTGTTTTATCCTTAGTTGTTTTAATTGGCTGTACAAATGATCCTACAGTCACCGTATCAGATGTTGTGCTTAGTGGTTTAACGGGAGAAGGAACCATTGAGGCACCATATGAATTAACGTTAAATCAAAATCAAACAATATCTGTTCCAATCGTCATTACGCCTGAAGATCTTGACGTTAATGTCAGTTATCGTTTAGTTAAGAAAAGCGGAAATGAGTTTATAGAATTACCTTCAGCAGATCCAAAGGGTGTTGAAGTTTTATCATCTTCTACAAACTCAAAAGTCGATATTAAAGGATTACTTGTTGGTACACATTATGTAGAAGTAAAAGTAGATGATACTGATTTTGTCAAATACGTCAAAGTCAATGTTAATTCTACAGATATCAATGTCGTATCGATTAACTTCCCTCTACTAACAGGTGAAGGCACAGCAACTAATCCTTATAAAGCAGAAGTTGCTTATTCACAAAGCGTTCAATTAAGCTTTACGGTTGCTCCAAACAATGCAACCAATAAAGCAGTTGAATGGGACGTTGTGAAGAAAGATGGCGATGCTTTTGTTGTTGTCGATGTTGAAGCTGAAAAGATTGTTGATATCGAGGCTGCAACCGTTACACGTGTGACAGTTGAAGGTATTGCTGAAGAAGGTGTCGGATACATTCGTGGTACTGCACAAGATAACAGCGGCGTTGTTGTTTATGTAGAAGTAACGATTGTTGCTTTCTCACCAGTTACAGCAATCGAAACCGATAAACTTCTAGACGGTAGTACAACCGATTACACATTTAAGACAGCAGTTGGTACACAATGGGATATGTCAGGTGATGAACTTGCACGTAAAGATGGACTTATTGCAGGTACTGCAGGTCCAGGTGCTGGTCAAGCTGCTGATGATATGACATACTGGCCATCACTTTATAATTTCGATTTTGGTATTACACCAGAAAACGCTTCAAATCCATTACTTATTTTTGAATATTCCGTTCCTGGAATTATTCAGTTAAATGCTGATGGCACATGGGAAGCACTTAAGGCTGGTACAACAGTCGTTACAGTGAAGAGCTTCACAAATCCTGATGTTGAAATCACCATTGAAGTAATTGTTGAAGATTCGCTTTATCCAGGTATCCTAAAGAGTGCATTTGATGCACTTAATGTAAGTTCATTATCCGAATGGAATTTTGATGATAATCCTGATAACTTACGCACACGTCCTTTAATTATTGAATGGCAATTAGTTCAAATGCAATCCAACAGCTTAAGAGGTGCTACAGGTGATGATGGCAATCAAAAGATGTTCTATTTAGGACAACCTGATCGTATTTATGGTATTGCGTTAGAAAGTAGAGTCAATGTGGGTGCAGGTGATGTCAATAAGACAACCGCATTAACATGGAATAAAGTAGCCATTGGTGCGGAAGCAACCACGATGGAAATTGTTATTGGTAATAATGATAAGACACATAACCAATATCGTATTG
>JAEWVV010000192.1 GCA_023458995.1 Bacillota bacterium | reverse complement strand
GCTTAATAAGGTTGTACTGAGTCGTGTCTGATTAACGAGTAGCATGTATAATGTTAATTCTCTAACACTGGTAATGAACGGTAATAAAAATCCGCTAATAATGGCTGCTTTTTGAATTGGAATGATAATTCGCATCATTCTCTTTCGCCAAGGTATACCTAAGATCATTGCTGATTCTTCAATTTCAGGGCTAATCTGCATCATGGAGTTTAATGAACTACGGGATGCAAATGGGATATATTTAATCGTACCTGCGATGATAACGAGTAAGTATGTATCATAGATACCTAGTGTAGATCCAAATGTGAAGAACGCAATACCGACTGCTAATGCTGGTAATAAATAAGGTAGGAATGCCATGTTGTTGACATATAATGCAAATTTACTCTTACGGTTACGGCTTACTGAATAACCAATGAGTAATCCGATCGTACCTGATAGAAGTGCTGCAAAACCTGAGACAATGACTGTTCCTTTAAATCCATTCCAAATTGTTTTATTGTAAAGGATACCCATCTGTCCGTATAACCCAACTTCTTCCATACTGTTGTGTACCCACCACTTGGTTGTCAGTGAATCAAATGACCCCTGTGTGATGAAGCTATAATCTCCCGGGTTCGGCAAGAACGTTTCTAACGCGAACGCTATAATCGGATAGATTGATGTAAAGAATGTCAGTATCATTAAGATTGCTGGAATAACATATTTAAGGATTTTCCCAATATTGACTTGACTAATTTGACCGCTCTTTCCAGTAACGGTTGTATAACTCTTCCTACTCTTTGTGTTTCTGTGGTTAATGAATAAAATCAGTACACCAAACAACATCATTAAAACACCAAGAATACTGTTTTGACCCGCTCTTCTAACACCAAGTGATACATAACGTGTCGCCATCGTTTCTAACTTCAAGTAATGAGGAACTGGATAGCTACCCATTGCACTCGCAAACACGAGTAATATGGTTGATAGAATTGCTGGGTAAATCATTGGTAATGTAATCTTGAAGAACATTTTAAGTTTCGGTGTATCCATAATCACCGCAGCTTCTTCAAGGTTTGAGTCCATATTTCTAAAAATACTTCCAATTAATATATATGCAAACGGCGCATAGTGAATCGCTAGAATTAAGATTGACGGGAAAAGTCCTTCAACCCACCATAAAGGCATATTTATATTAAGGAATGTCGAGATGACGCCATTAGATCCACCCGTAACTGCATTACTCTTGAATAGGTTTTGCCAAATAACTGCGAGTGTCCATTGAGGCATAATATAAGGGAATATAAAGATAGCGCTTAAGTACTTTTTAAAACGCATGTTTGTTCTGGTAACAAGATAAGCAAATGTACCACCAAACAAAATAGCACCAATACTTGAGAAGATTGCTAATAATATACTGTTTAGCATTGGCATGTATAAATTAATTCTAGCTACTTCGCCAAAGAATAAATCTTGCCAGTTTACTAAAGTATAACCACTCGATTTACCTGTAATAAATTGAGCATAACTACCTGGTTTAATAACAAATGTGTCATTTAACAGTGTCATCATGGGGACAATTGTTGAAAATGTCAACAAGATACCAAAAATTAACAGAATGGCATGATCTGGTTTCTGAAAAAATGTTCTTATTTTATTCCATGTCACTTTGATATCGTGTTTTTTAATGTTTTCGTTCATACAATTGCCTCCATGAAAATTCACTATTTAATCTTCAAACTTTAATTTTTAATACTTTTTAGTCTAAACTTAAGATCCATTCACCAACTGTGAATGCTTTAGATGATGCATAAACGGGGTCTTCAATAATAAGTCTTCCACCATAAGCACCCGTGTTTACCCACCAGTCATAACCTCTGTCGTTCTTAGCTGGGAATGTATCAACACCATCAACAAATCCATCTCTTGTGTGGTCTAATCTGATTGTTGGATTTGCACTATATCCGCCCATGTCTTTACCCCATGGATGGAATCCTTCTTCTACTGTAACCATGTAAGCAATAAATGCTGCAGCTGTCCAAGGAAGTGGACTTGAATCTGGAATTTGTAAGAAGTGCTTGTAACCATAACCACCGAATCCAGCATAACCTGATTGATAAGCAGCGACTGTTACGTTATTAACTGATAATGTATCAGATTCAGTAATTGAACGAAGCTTAGAGTAAACCAAGAGTGCGGTTTCATCAACAGCTGATGTTGCTGCTAATTCTGACATGATTGGACCATCATCAGTCATCACGTTAATTTGTTCTACAAATAGTTTGATCCACGCTAATGCATATTTACCGTTTGCACCTAACCCAAGTTCAGTTGCTTTAGCTGCTAATGCATCAACTTTTGGTTGGAAATAAGCTTTTTCTGTTGCATCTAGTGCATCAAATGCTTGTTTAACGATTGCTGCATATTCATCTTTAGTTAACATTAATAAGAAGTTAAATCCAACTGGTTCTGAATCTAATCCCATGAACATTGGAGCTTCACCTTGTTTAACAAAATCCCAAACGTTGTCAATCACTTTATCGCCTAGATTGTTAAACATGAAAACCTTATTTAATGTTTGGAGTGTTAATGGGGTGCCATCCGCTTCAACATCAACACCTGCAGCATTTCTCCATTCAAGTGGTATAAAATTACGTAGTATGCCAGTTTCGATCATCTTGCTTTGAATTTGGCTGCCATCTTGGATTAGAGTCATTGAAAAAATAGGATTTGGGCTCTTAGAATCGCTTTCCAACATCGTGAAAATTGAATTTTCCTTAGGTTGTTGCCAGTTAATCGTACCTGTATAATCAGGATAAATTTCCTTCATTGCTAAGACAAATGCTTCACCTGCGGTTTTACCACGGCTTGAGTTTCCGATACCTTCAAGTGCTTTGCCATTTGATTCTTCATATGCTTTAGCCATTAATTCAACTAGAGTCATATCTTCTGCTTCAGCAATAATTTTTTCTACTTCACTTTGTTCATCCTTTTTGCAGGCAAACAAAGAGAATGTAAAAATGACTGCTAATAATGCGACCAATAATTTTCTCATTTTTCTCTCCTGTTTTCTATTTTTTTGTATGCTTGTCTGTCGATGAGCATACCTGTCACTATCAGTTTATCAAACTTGAAATCAATATGAAAGCGTATTCTTTTGCACAATTTTTTTATAAATTGCAAAGAAAAACGCTGGTTTATGATGTTTTGATGCGTTTAATAGTCTTTAAATCTATTATTAGAGTGTACTTCCTTGCAAAATGCAATTACTGTTTGTATAATATCGTTTGTTTTATTGCAAAATGTTAAACCATGCTTAGTTAAAAAGTAATAATGTTAATAAAAAAACAAATCACCAAAATGATGATTTGCTTATTTTTGATAATGATCAACATAATCTTCTAAAGTCATACTATAAAGATTATCATCATAAATCACATCTTGATATGCCTTAACTGCATGTCTTAAAGTCCCTTCAAGTTTGAATCCTAAGCGTTTTAATAAGTTGTTGGATCGTTCGTTTGCTGTAAATACACGTGCAGAAAACATTGTTGCATGTAATACGTTAAACCCATAAGATAAAGCTCCTTGGAGTGCTTCACTCATATAACCATGTCCAACATACTTTGTATCTAAATGATACGATAGCTGAATACTATGAATCCCATAGCGAAGACTATCGGGTTCTAAATTAATCTCGCCTATGACTTCTTTGTTCTCTTTATGTTCAATCACATAATGAATATGATCATTTCTTGTCTTTTCAATATATGTATTAACTTCCTCTTCTGTGGGTGAGTTTATACAATTATATTTAAGAATGATTGGATCATGTAGCATTTTATATATAGAGAGGTTATCTTCTTTTCTAGCTTTTCTCATGATGAGACGTTTTGTTTCATAGATCATATAATTGCCTCTTAGTCCTTGATGACCTTTGCTGCAACAAACACTGGAATATTGAATTCATAAAAGGGGCCATCAGCATATGTATCTTCATAAAGGTCAAGAAGTCTAAAACCTGCTTTCAACTGTCCACCAATCTGTTCTTCTAATGTATGTGAAAATTGATACCCAGAATCAGTCTTTTGCAAAAATTCTCTTTGCTCTTCATGCTTTAATGGATTAAATGGTAATTTAAAACGCATTGTTTTTTCATCTTCATCAAAAACAAAACCAAGACCGTTATCATACCCACCAATCATGATGCCACCTTTTCTTAATATCCGGTAACATTCCTTAAAGACAGGTTCAACATGTTCAATATAAATATTTGATACTGGATGAAAGATAAAATCAAATGAGTTATTTTCAAAAGGTAGTGGGTTTGTCATATCTGCATGGATGATGTTAATCTTATAATTTTCTCTATTTGCTACAAACTCTTCACTTTCTAACTGTTTTTTTGAATAATCTAAAACAGTACACTCAGCACCGAGAGCTGCGAAGATAGGCATTTGTTGACCACCACCTGAGGCTAGTCCTAATATCTTTAGCCCTTTAAAAGGTAAAAACCAATCTTTAGGTACTTTCTTAACAGGTGTTAATAAGACATCCCAATTACCCTTTTTGGCTTCTAAAAAAACCGCATGTGAAATTGGCGTTCCCCATTCCCAACCTTCATTCACCCATTGATCTATGATTTTCGAGTTTTCATCTTGATACTTCATGACTGTTTTCCTTTCAATATAAAAGCGTAAATTCAACTTCATTATACCAAAAAGAATAGATCAATTTCTTTATTTAACAATTCTATGCATTAATACAAATAAAGAACAACTCCTTTAAATGGTTTTATAATAGTCTTCTCTCCACATAGAGAAAAAGTCTATCCTTTGTTGAGATAGACTTTAGTTATTTAATATATCTAAATTTTACCAAATGCTAACCATTTTTTCTTTTGGTAAATACATCTTGTCTGTTTCACTAATCTGATAATGTTCTTGGAATTCAGGAAGATTACTTAATTGTAGATTCGTTCTTAAAATTGTTGGTCCGTGGACATCAACTCTTAGTAACAACTGACTATATTCTAAAGATGATTTATTACGCCATACACGTGCCCAGTTTTGGAAAAACTCATCTAGGTTATGATGTTTACCCTTCTTGCTTGCTTCAAGGGCACATCTTAATCCACCGCTATCAGCGATATTTTCTGAAACTGTGAGTTCTCCATTACATGGACCATATCCTGTTTCAACACCTTCAAATAAAGCAATCATATCTTTAGCTTTTTGATTAAATGCTTCTAAATCTTCTTCTGTCCACCAGTTATTAAGTGAACCAAATTCATCAAACTTAGCACCATTATTATCGAAAGCATGCGAAATCTCATGCGCCATAACAGCACCAATGCCACCATAGTTTTCTGATGGAGTTTGGTCTAAACTATAATATGGTCTTTGAAGAATAGCTGCTGGGAAGACAATTTGATTATTTGTTGGTTGATAGTAAGCATTGACCATGCTTGCTGGCATGCCCCAAATATTCCTATTTGGTTCTCTATTGTAACGACTAAAATCATATTCATTAATGGTTCGTGTCATTTTAAGTCTTTCTTGAATCAGATCTGAACCTTCTTCATAACCTTTTACGTCAAATAAATCGTAATAAGGAGGAAGAACATCCGGATAACCCACATGAACCGTCAATGTATTTAACTTTTTAATCGCTTTTTCTTTTGTTTTGTCATTAAGCCATGTGTTATGCATGATTCTTTCTTTATAAACACCAATCATTTCATGAACCATGGTTTTAACATCTTGTTTAGCTGCTGGACCAAAATAGTTCTCACCATAATAGAGACCAACAACTTGGCTGAAACGATTATATGCTTGATAGAATGCAAACTTTTCTTTACTTCTTGCTTCTCTAATGCCAGATAAAGCACGTCCGTATGCTCCACCAGCAACTCTAATCTCATCTGTTAAATCAGATGCAAATGAAAGTGCGCTGGATACAATCATCCAAGATTTGATCAGTTCAAAGTTTTCTTCACTAATAATCTTGTCAAATGCATTCATAAAGTCTAAATTAAGAACAATCAGTTTATCAACCGGTTGTTTAACAAGTTTTTCTGCATTTGCCATGATATTGAAGTTTTTTGTTAAATTAAGAACTTCATCTTTATCAAGTGGATTATAGAGTTTGACATAATCAGCTCTTTCAACACTTGATTTTGTCACAGGAACAAGCAATTCATCGAAAGCTAATGCTTCTTTTAATAGCTTATCAATTTCCTCATTTGAAAATCCATAAAGTGATAAGAGTTGCGTTGTTGTTTGTGTGAAAAGACCAATCAATTGAGCCTTCGTATTTTCATCATGATAGTAGCTGGTATCTGGTAAGAAAAGATCAGCTGCACCAAAATAGAGAACTTGGTTATTACTATTCATGAAGTCCTGCATGATCATGAATTCAAAAGGAAGTTCTAGAGATTCTAACTTGAACTCAGCATACGCATTTTCTAAATCTTTCAAATGATTTAGATTTTTAATCTTATTCAAGATAACATTGAATGGTTTTGTACCTAGTTCACTTCTCTTATCAAAGTCTTTGTTCATTTGGTATAACTTAATAAACTTCTTTAAGTTATCATTTAAATCTTTTGGATTACTTTCCCATTTGCTTGCTAAATCCATCAATAATTTTTCAATTCCTAAATGGAGTTCTAGGAAAGCTGAAACAGATGGTTGATCACCTGGTATGACTGCATTCTCTAACCATTCTCCATTCACTGCCTCATAAAAACTTGTTTTAATCAGTTCTTTTTTCATTGGTCCACCTCTTATGATCTATGTTCACTTTTTTTAGAAACTCTAAAGCGATGCTCACATTAAAAACCCCTACATAAGTATTGAATAGGTTCATTTAAAGCGTTTATATTTATGATAATTATATCACAAATGGAGACTCCTCCATAAAAACAGGATTAAATGTTTATATTTAACCATTTCTTTCACATCATTTTCCCATAAAAGCCAATCATTTTGTAACAAAACTTTAGCATCAGTATAAAATATAGGCGAAAGGTTCGGTGAGTTCTATGTTCATCAAAAAACTTATTTTATGGACACCAAGAATACTTTCAATTCTATTCATTGCTGTTTTGTTTATGTTTTCATTTGATGTTTTTGACTCTAATGAGGCATGGTATAACATTCTTTTAGCATTCTTAATACACAATATTCCTGTTATCCTACTGGCATTTATAGTTTTTCTATCGTGGAAACGCCCCATGATAGGAGCAATCACTTTCTTTAGTTTAGGCATCTTGTTTTCGATTTACATCTTGATTCAAAGTGGTTTTAATGGTTTATCAACTGTATTAACAATCGGTTTACCAGCTATACTCATCGGTGTTCTGTTTTGGCTATCGAAAAAAAGGCTCTATCTTAAAACGAGAATATATTATTTAAAAAAGGTGCTCAACATCCAAGTTGAGCACCTTTTGACTTACTATTCACTTATAGAATTTAATTGGTTCCCAAATAATTAGGATCTGCTATACCAAACGCGTAACGTGCTAATGGATATTGACTATCCATATAAAAGTAATAGGTCACATTAGCATCAAGCATCTTATTATAGTAATAATAATCTTGATCTGTATTATAGTATACACTGATATAAAATCTATCTGAACCTGTATCATCTGTCTGATAAAGATTTACCTGCCCACTGACATACTGAACTAAGAAGAGATATTCACCTGTTATTGTTGGTGTAAACTTATAATACGCTCTCGTGTGATTTTCCCCTAAATAATAAAAACTAAATTCATTACTTGTTAAGTTAACTGCGTTTTCAACGGTTTCTCCTTTTGTTTCAATAGATTCGATTATAAAATTTAGATACGTAAAATAATAAGTTGAAACACGAATGTTAATTTCATCACCTTCTTCAAGCGTGACAATCATGAGTTCATCATATTGATGTGAAAAATCAAAGGAAAAATCATCTGTACCATCATGGAAAACATCAACATAACCACATCCATCGGTTCTTGTTATAATCATATAATTTCCATCAGCGGGTGCATCAAAAGTGTAGTTTGAATAATACTCATATGTTTCTTCTTCAGAATTATAACTTTGTTCTTGCCCTAAAGCGATATCTATATATTCAATATAATTCTCTGATTTAGTAAGTGATACACCAGAAATATCAAAGTAGTAATTCGCATTGACCTCTAAATAACCCTTTGCAGGTAAATCGAAATTAAGAGGTTCACCATCTGTATCAACATACCAGTAGCTATCGTAGTAGTTCATATGTTCATCATAGATTGTAAAATCAATGTATCCATTACCATCGAAATCAAGAGCGTAATAATTTTTATTTTCTAAGTCGAAAGCTAGCCAAATCGTATAGAAAGGTTGATAAGCGTTTAAATCAAGCATTACATCAAGTTCTAACTGGACTGGATTAGCTTCAGTATTGGTAAACACTTCATTCCAATAAATATTGGATTCAAAACTATCACCTTCTGTATCGATACGGAAAAGACAAGTTTCACCAGAAACAACATCAAGTTCAATGTAATAACCATTATGATAGTTTATGTATCCATAAAATTTATTTGATATTCCTTCAGCATTAATGATTGTGATATAAACTTCATGGTAACCCAAATAATCATTTTCTTCAATCATTAAAACATATCTACCCGATGTGGTTGCTTCTAATTTGTAGTATACGTAATCAAAACCATGGATTCCAACAAATGGATATTGACCATCTTCTGTGATGATCATGGGATTATCTATGAAATAACCTGTGACATCAACTTCTTCGATTGAAAATGTGAATTCGCCAACCTTTGAATAGTTATGATACACAATGTAGTACATCTGATTACCCTCAAGATTCACAGTGGGTAAACCGTATATACTCATCACATTTGTCTTATTCCCTTTATAGATAGCAATCTCATTGTCTATTGATGCTGATACATTGATTTTATAATAACCTTCAGTTGTTGTTTCAAAAGGAATAATAACATGATCGCCTGTTTGAAAATCTATAATAATTTCTTCATCAAGTATCACTTCTTCAATCATGTAGATATTAATATTATCGAATGATTCGATGTCAAAGAAATGTTGACGTGCGTATTCAGTATAATAGAAATCTTCAAATTGATCTGATGCATAACGCGTATTTAACTCATTCATTAGTTCATGATAGAAATCAATTAAATCGATGATATCAACTTTTAATTCATCAAGTTCAGTTTGATCTATATCTAATACTTCCATGGATTTAGATAAACTTAAAAGATTATCAATCACTTGATTTGCAATAGCTTTGACTTCAACAAGCTTTTCTGTTGTTAAGAATGCGCTCATATTTGTAATCAAGAACTCAAACGTTGCATTACCTTGATCTTGATTAGTATCAAACATGGTGTAGTCGCCGTTTTCAACAAGATAAGCATAGAACGAATCAATAAGTTCAACTGCATCCAATAAAATAAGTGATCCATTATCGATCCAAGCATCAAACATACTCGAATATTGGTCAAATTCTATTTTATCTTCATATTGGAAATCATTGATTAGCATGGTAAATAGAATCATCTTAATCATTGGTTTGACAGTAGATTCATCTACATGATCAATTAATATTCCCACATAAGGAAGGATACTTTCAATATAAGTTTGTGGGTTTAAGACTTCTTCAGTATCATCACTTAAATTTCCCATTGTAAGGAATATATAATCTAAAATTTCACCATCACTATTTGCAAATTCATCAAGCATTTCGATGGAAGCCATAAACATTTCAGCAACCATCATCATATGATCTAATTGATCAAGGTCAAGTTTAGCTTTAATTGTTTCATAATGATCGTTTGAACTAAATTGACTTGAAATGATAAATCCATAAAGATCTGCCGCAGTTTCATCAAGTAACAATGTTTCGATTGAACTAACGTATGTTGGATAAGTTTCAATAAAACCATTGATTGTTCTTGCAATAAGAAGAATGTACGCTTTATATGCTTCTTTATCGATTGTGGTTCTTGTATAGGTGACATCACGTTCAATATAACGATATCCACAATCAATATCATCACAAATATACTCATAAACTGTTCTTGTTTCAGTAACCTCTTCTTCACTATAGATGAGGCTTCCTGCAATCATTATATCTTCGATATCCTCGATACTGAGATAATCAATCATATCTATGGATGCGAGGTAGAATTCATAAGCAAACTCACCTAAGTATTGAGCTGTTTCTTCAAGATTTGTTTCAGTAAAATCTAAGTAACCATAACTTGCAGTAGCGAGATAAAGTTCAAAATAATTACTGAAAAATTCTGCATCGATTTCAAGTTCAATCATTAATACATGAAGATGATTCTTAAGTTCACTTAAACTTTCATAATCGACTTCTTCATTTGCACTTACTTCTTCAATTAATCCAATGATGTCTTCATAATTTGCTCTTCCATTACCAAATAAATAGTCATATAAGTTTTTGTATACTTCACTCATTGATAATGCAGAGTTACTAATTAAATCTAAATTTTCAAGTAAATATTCTGCTCTTTCGATTTGTTCAAGTTGCCATGGAATATCTCGATCATAATTAGATATTTGATATCTAAGGTTAATTTCATAGACAAATTCGATGAGTACTGCCATACTTTCATCATCCATTTCAGTGACAACTTCTTCATTCTCAAGAACGAAAGCATCCCAAAGATCCATAACTTCAATCATGGTATCTAGCTGAGCAAGTAAATCTTCAAATGATTCCATTGACTGTAAACCATTCACTAGTTGAGGAACATTTTCTTGAAGCATCGTCATTTGATCAACATCAATCCAGCCGATAAATGTGAGTAACATTTCAATCGCTTGATGTTGCGCA
>JAEWVV010000191.1 GCA_023458995.1 Bacillota bacterium | reverse complement strand
CGTGGTTTCATTTTTGGTTGCCCAGTTGCAACTGAACTTGGTGTTGGTTTTGCTCCTGTACGTAAACCAGGTAAATTACCTCGTGAATCTGTCAGTATCAAGTATGACTTAGAATACGGTTCTAATGAACTATGCATGCACGCAGATGCCGTAAAACATGGCGATAAGGTGCTTATTGTTGATGATTTACTTGCAACAGGTGGTACAATAGATGCAACTGTCAAGCTTGTTGAAAAACTTGGCGGAATTGTTGTAGGTTTAGCATTCCTAGTTGAACTTAAAGATTTAAATGGTAGGGACAGACTTAAAAATTACGATATTTTAACGCTTGTCACTTACTAAAAGGGACGGTTATATGCCAGATTCTTTATGGACTTCGCTAGTTGAATCATTCTCTTCTTATATTAAAAGAGAATCCGATATTAAGCTTATTGAACAGGCTTATTTTTTGGCTAAAGAAAAGCATGAAGGACAGATGCGTAAAAGTGGTGAACCTTATATCACTCACCCAATTGCAGTATCAAAGATTATTGCAGATCTTCATGGTGGACCAGCAACGATTATTGCTGCATTACTTCATGATACAGTTGAAGATACGTCATTATCACTAAAAGAAGTTGAACAAGTATTTGGTTCAGATATTGCACAACTTGTTGATGGTGTTACAAAGATCAGTAAGTTATCGTTTAATGAGAAAGTATCTCAAGCGGATAATCATCAAAAAATGTTACTCGCGATGGCTAAAGACATCCGAGTTATTATCATTAAAATAGCTGACCGACTTCATAATATCAGAACACTTGATTCAATGACTCCAGAAAAACAATATAAGATAGCTACAGAAACTCTAGAGATCTACGCACCTCTTGCACACCGACTTGGTATCTTTAGAATTAAAGCTGAGTTGGAAGACCGTTCACTTCGCTACACAGATCCACCCATGTATTACCGTGTTTCTAATATGATTCAAACGAAGAAGAATGAACGAGAAGCGTCGATTGATCAAGTGATATCAAACATTAAGACGCTTTTCAATCAATCAGAACTTCATGATTTTGAAATCAAAGGTAGAATTAAAAACATTTACTCCATTTACAAAAAAATGGTGAAAGATAATAAACAGTTTGAAGACATTTATGATCTCTTAGCTGTTCGAATCATCGTCGATAAGATTGAAACATGTTATCAAGCGCTTGGTATTATCCACGCAAACTTTACACCAATCCCAAGACGCTTTAAAGACTATATCGCAGTTCCAAAACCTAACATGTATCAATCGCTTCATACAACAGTCTTATCCGATGATGGAACACTTTTTGAAGTTCAAATCAGAACTCCTGAAATGGATCAGATTGCTGAATATGGTATCGCTGCACACTGGGCATACAAAGAAAATAAAACATATTCAAAAGAAAAAGAACAATTTGAGATTGCACAAAAATTAAAATGGTATGGCGAACTCTTAAAAATGAGTGAAGATATGGATGAAACCTCTGGTGGTGCTGAAGAATTTGTCGGCACAATCAAAGGTGATATTCTAGATGCTAATGTCTACGTATTTACACCTAAAGGAGAAGTCATTGAACTTCCAAAAGGCTCAACTCCAATTGACTTTGCTTATCGTATTCATACTGATGTCGGTAATAAAATGGTTGGTGCAATCGTTAATAACCGAATTGTTACACTTGATTATGAACTTAATACCGGGGATATCGTCAGTGTTAAGATCAATAAGAATTCTCAAGGTCCCAGTGAAGACTGGTTAAAGATTGCAAAATCACAACACGCACGCCATAAGATCAAAGGATTCTTAAATAAGCTTAATAAGGATTCCATCGTCCAGATGGGTAAAGATGCTTTAGACCGCGAATTTGTAGCGAATAAAGTAGTTGATACGATTGATGATGCATTTGTTAAAAAGCATTTCGAGAAGAATATGATTACCAATGTCCAAGATATGTATCTTGAGATTGGTAAAGGTAATTTATCACCAAAGACAGTTGTTAATAAATTGTTAGGTTTAGAAACAGATCCTGCAGTTTTATTACAACGTCAGATGGAAAAAGCTTCTAGACAACTAACAACACACAGTGAAACAGGTGTTGTCATCGAAGGGTTATCTTCCCCTCAACTTAAGTTATCAAACTGCTGCCTCCCTATTCCAGGTGATCCAATCATTGGTTATGTATCCAAACAATCAGGTATTGTGATTCACGCGACTTTTTGTCCAAACTGTAAACAATTTGAAGAAAATCGATTAATTGAAGCTTATTGGGCTCAAGATATTACAAGAAGATATCCAACATGGATTAAGGTTATCGGTAGCAATAAAGCCACATTGCTTACAGAGGTAGTCACGGTTGTGAATGCACAAACTATTTCAATTGCTGAAATCAATGCAATTACAACTTCAAATCTAGAAATGATTATTAAAGTCAAAGTTTTAGTTAATAATAGCAATCAACTTCAAACACTGATGGTCAACTTACGTAAGATTAGTGAAGTCTATAGTGTAGAAAGAGATTTTAGATGAGAGCAGTCGTTCAAAGAGTATTAGAAGCTTCTGTAAAAATCTCAGGTGAAGTTGTTGGGAAGATCCCAAAAGGATACTTGGTCTATCTTGGAGTTCATGTTGATGATACAAAAGAACAAGCGATCAAAATGACTCAAAAAATCCATAACTTACGCGTATTTGAAGATGAACAAGGAAAAATGAACTTATCGCTTGGTCAAGTGAATGGTGAAATCTTACTTATATCGCAGTTTACACTTCATGGTGATACAAGGGGAAATAATCGTCCATCCTTCATTAATGCAGCAAGACCAGAAGTTGCAGAACCGCTTTATGAGTTTATCATCAATGAACTTTCTAAAGACCATCACGTCGAAAAAGGTGTATTTGGAGCTGACATGAAGGTTCAATCCATCAATGATGGTCCGGTGACCATCATCATTGAAATTTAATTGACAAATAGACATATTTCATGTATCATGATTATGTAATTCAATCGTCTAAGAAAAAGGGAATTCGTAATGGAATTGTGACACCTTTGGAGACATCAATCTGTTGAGGGCTAGATTTATCTAGAACTAAGGTGGTACCGCGTAAACATTTACGTCCTTAGATTTTTTTAAGGACGTTTTTATTTTCATGAGGAGATAAACATGAAGAAGCCATATCGGAACATGCCAGAAATCATTTTTGATCATTACAAGTTACGAACAATCCATAAAAATGATTATCT
>JAEWVV010000190.1 GCA_023458995.1 Bacillota bacterium | reverse complement strand
TTACGTTCTTTCTCATAATAATCTCCTTGCCATAGATTTAAAGCTCTCATCTTTTTATCGATTTCATTGGTCACAACAAATTTTTTCTTTGTCCAATCGGGTGCGATTAACATCGACTGTGGTGCATCACCGGTTAGGCGGTGAATAATGATATCTTTTCTAAGCCAACCGATTTGTAGAACGGTGATATCGACATAATCTTCTAAAGAAAAGAGTTTCCAAGGGGTTCTCTTGTATTGGTAGCCCATTTTGGTTTTCTCCATCAAATGAAGCATATGAATCTTTATTCCTTGGATATCAAGTTTGTTTAAATGCTTAAGTGTATCTAGCATCATTTCCTTTGTTTCAAAAGGAAGCCCATTAATGATATGAACAACCACTTCCATATTTTTTTCTCTTAGTCTTTTTACTGCCTCATCAAAACATGCTAAATCGTGTGCACGATTAATCAGTTCAGATGTTTTTTCATGAATGGTCTGAAGACCTAGTTCCACTTGAACAGGTATTCTTGTATTTAGTTCCCCTAAATAGTCAACAACATCTTGTGGGAGTACATCAGGTCTTGTCCCTATGGATAATAAAACAATGTTAGGATCAAGTGTGATCGCTTCCTCATAAAGTTTCTTTAATCTCTCGAGTGGCGCATGTGTATTGGTATTAGCTTGAAAATAGACGATATAATAACCATCTTCCCATTTTTGATGCATCATCTCTTTGATCTTCTCAAATTGAATGGAAAGTGGTTCTAATTTATTTCCTGCAAAATCACCACTTCCTTTAAAGGAACAAAAAGTGCATCCTCCAGTAGCAACTGTCCCATCGATATTTGGACATGTAAAACCACCATTTAGTGCAATTTTAAAAACCTTTTTGTTATATTTATAAAGGTAGTAGTTATGAAGCGTATTGTAATGTTTTTCATGATTCATTAAATTCATATTTTCACCACTATCATTTTATCATAGAGATTATTATTATGATATAATAAGACACAAGGAGTTGACGGCATGTTCAAGAGACTAACAACAAGTTTAACAAAACCTCCGCTAGCGGTTTTTTTTATGAAAGACAGATGGGGCAAAGTGATTTTATACCTTTTACTCATTCCTCTTTTTTTCGTTATACCCACATGGTTAGAGCAGACCATAAATCCAGGTATGCGTTTAGATCGTTATGAGCGTTTAGTTGATGCAATCCAACGAGATTTAATCTTGAGTAACGCCTCTATTGTTGATGGCACACTACAAACCACAGAAACAAAGAAAGCGACATTTGATTATTTTGAACTGGTATTAGGTGAATACCAACCTGTTCAAGATAAAATCCAGTTCGTCTTTTTACCCAACGATTTAGCAGTCTATATGGCAGATATCGAAATGGCGAGATCAACTTATGTTGAACTTGGACTTACAACTTATGATTTTAATAATAACTCACAAGAAAACGTTCGCTTGCTTGCTGCAAGTATTCGAACACTCTACAATGAAACATCGTTATTTAAAACGACTGAACTATTTTTAGCTTATTTTAGTGGTTTATTTGATTTTGTATTCTATAGTCTTTTAATGGCTCTATTCATGATGGTATTTACAAGACAGTTACCGATTCCCTTTTCATTTAGATTAAAGTTATCGGTTTATTTATCAACAATCTTTGCTGTTGTTGAACTAGTAGCCATTTTATTTGGTTCAGTACTTATTGCTTATTTATCGATACCCGTTTTATATATCTGGCATTTTTGGGCATACCGGTCGATTAAAATTGTTGATCAGGGGTTGACCATATGAAGAGTGATAAATTCCAGTTATTTTTAGAGCAATCTAAATTCCAAAATCAAATCCTAAATAAAGCCATATTAAATGAAGTATCGATTGATACCATTAATAAAAAATGGCAATTTAGAATCACATTAGATTCTGTTATTTCCCCTGATGTTCTTTTACCATTTCTACAGACCTTAAAGAGCTATTTTTATGTCCCGAGAATATTATCAGGTGTTGATGTTAGTATCACATATAAGAGTTATGATCTCTTCGATCAAGTAGCACTTGCTTATTTTGATTATGCAGTCATTGAACTCTCAAAAGAAAAAGCACGCTTTTTAGTGCTTAAGAACTTCCAAACAAAGTATCAAAATAACGTATTTACGGTACATATCGATGAAGATAGTATCTATGTGGAAGAGTATTTTCAAGATATCCAAGATGTGTTTAAACGTTTTGGTTTTAATGTATCGATTAAGTATGAAGTTAGTTCAACACTGACACCTGTTTCTAAAATGATCGAATCATCGATTAGTGAACAAGAAAAAGTGATGGAACAAAAAGTAGTTTATGCTAAACAAGCAACAAAAACTCAAGTTGCACGTAAAACATTCTCTAAGAAATCATCTGCACTTGCAGTACCCATTAAAGAGATTCCCATTGATCAATACCGTTTAGACCAATATAAAAACGAAAAGGGAGATGTCTTATTCTTAATCGAAGGGATTATCTCCAAACTTGAATTAAAACAATTATCAACAACACAACTTTTAACATTCGTTTTAGGTGATGAAGATGATGCCATCTACATCAAACGTTTCGTTAAAACCGAAAAAGATAGAGAATTAGCAGATTCACTTCATGATGGGGATTATATCCAAGTAGAAGGAAGAGCTAATTTTGATACGTTCCAAAAAGACGTAGTTTTATTTGCAGATGCCATACATTTTCTTGAAAAAAATAAAAAAGAAGAACGTATGGATAAAGCTAAAGAAAAACGTATCGAATTTCATGTCCATACGAAGATGTCTAACATGGACGCGGTGACCGATGCATTTGAATACGTCGATCAAGCAATCAAATGGGGACATGAAGCCATTGCTTTTACCGATCACAACGGTCTTTATGCTTATCCGGATATCTTTAAAGCAACCAAAGGTAAAGATATTAAAGCGATTTATGGTGTTGAACTCGACTTTGTCGATGATGAAACATTTAGAATCACATCAGATGTAAATGATACCCGCATGTTAAAAGATTTAACCTATGTCGTCTTCGATATTGAAACAACAGGTCTATCTTCAACACGTGATAAGATTATTGAAATTGCAGCGGTTAAGATTGAATCCGGTGCGATTACTGATCGTTATCAAACATTCATTAACCCAGGTGAATCGTTATCACATTTTACAACTGAACTCACCGATATCACCGATGAAATGCTAGCACCTGCACCTTTTATTGAAGAGGAACTACCTAAATTCTTAGAGTTCTGTAAAGGTACTGTTCTTGTTGCACATAATGCATTATTCGATATTGGGCACATTAGAGAAAATGCAAATCGCTTAAATCTTTCATTTGATGATTCAATGATTATTGATACACTCAATTTAGCACGCTATTTTTATAGCGATGAACTGAAACGTTATAATTTAAAAGCACTTGCTAAATTCTTTAAAGTTAAACAGGAACAACACCATAGAGCAGAAGATGATGCGTATGTCACTGCACAAATTTGGTTACTGATGGTGGCTGACCTTCTTGCAAAAGGGATAAAGCAGTTTAATCAAATCAATGAATCCATTGATGAAAAAGAATCATGGAAACATATTAAACCCTATCATGTCATGGTTTTAACCAAGACACAAAGCGGTTATAAGAATCTCTTTAAACTGATCAGTGATGCACTGACTAATCACTTCTATGGTGGACCTCGTACTCTAAAATCTATTTTAGAGAAATTTAGAGAAGGTCTACTCGTAGGTAGTGGTTGTGCAAATGGTGATGTCTTTGAAGCTGCTTTAAATAAAAGTGATCATGATTTAAAAGAAGCGATCAGCTATTATGACTATATCGAAGTTCAACCACCACTTGCCTATAAGCATTTAAGACAAGGACTTGGCGAACATGGCGATGAGATCATTGAAGCGATAATTGCTAAAATTGTTGGTTTCGCAAAAGAACAAAACAAGATCGTTATCGCATCTGGTGACGTGCATTACCTAGAGAAGAAAGATGTTTTATACCGTGAAATCTATATTAGAACTCCGCTCGTA
>JAEWVV010000189.1 GCA_023458995.1 Bacillota bacterium | reverse complement strand
GTATAGATTTTTTCTTTGAGCAGAAGGGTTTAATAAATCTTTGACATCACTGATTAACTTATCCATATGAAAACTTCTTTTTTCAATGTGCATTTTTCTAGCTTCCATCTTGGATAAATCTAGGATGTCATTGATGATGGATAGAAGATGCGTTGATGCATCATTGATGCGAGATACATATTCTTCTTGATCAGGACCTAGTTTCGTTTCCATTAAAAGATGGGTAAATCCAATAAGCGCGTTCATGGGTGTTCTGATCTCATGAGACATGGAAGATAAAAAACTGGATTTCATATCATTTGATTTTTTATTGCTTTGGATGAGTGATTGGATCTCTTCATTCAGTTTTTTAACCTCAGTCTTTAACTGAGTCGTTTCTAACGCATGATCAAGTTCATAGATGACTTGAGGTGTAATATCTTCAATTGTACCAATCAGTCCTACAAATTGGTCCTTATCCATATCACGTCTAGAACGTATACGAATCCAATGCCATTTATCACCAATCAAAATACGGTGGACAGATTGAAATATCTGTTCATGGTTAAGAGCAAAAGAAAACTCTGAAGTTACGAGTTCAAGATCATCTGGATGGATGTGTGAAAACCATTCTTTTTCATTGACATCATTTAAATGAAGTGATTTTTTGAGTTCATCTGAAATCAACCACTCTTTGTTGATCGCATCATATTGCCAATATCCAAGTATATGTTTTAAAGTTGGTTTCTCTTGGGTTTCATCATTTGAGTTCATTGGTTTTTGGGGCATAGATATCTTATGCTCCTTTCTATTTATTTTTATTATATCACTATTTCCAAGATGCGTGAAATGCCTTTTAAATGATTGAAATGAATTGTTGATCACTAAAATGATGTAAAAAAAGTTGTTTATCATGTATAATATGTCCAAAGGTATTACGCTTATCCTCTTTTTTAAGCATGCTCAAGTTCAGATAAATGATGGTGATGACTGATGAAAAGTTTCGTGTGGAAATTAGCAATTGCATTTATAATATCGTATGCACTGCTCGTTGTAGTCGTTGTTTTTGCGTATACAACAATCTCATCAAATTTCATTATCAAAAAAGCGGAAGAAAACTTGATAACAAGTGGCGATGTTACAGCCAAACGTATTGACTCACAGTTATGGTTTGACTATCTTAAGTTTGTTGATACGATTAGTCATGCAAGAGAAACAGAAACAGATCCAATCACATACCTTCATGGAAATGCTCAAACCATTGATGTTTTAGATGATACATATTTAGGTTTTGGTGAACTAAGTGAGAGAACCTTATATATAGGTAGTGATACGTATACTTACCAAGAAGGTTTCAGCACATCAGATATTAACCAAAATATTTCAATTTATAGTTTTGATGAAGCGTTTGGAGTCGGATCAACGGATCCAGTTGTCTTTTTTATGACAGATAATGTGATGGGGTATTTTCTCGCAGAACCCTATATTGAAACATTAATGAGTGAGACAAATGGTTATAAGAATTACACACTCATGACAGCTGACAATAAAATTTTATTAACCTCATTTGAGAGCACTCAATTTCGTTATCTCTATGACTATTTAAGAGTAGAAGATGTGTCTGATCAAACACTTCTTAACATCCAACAAGTGGTATTAAATAAAGAATCAGATGTTTTTAGAGTTGATTTTTTAAGTGCAGATTCGTTTTTAACTTTTAACCCTTTGAGTGCTGAACATTCATTAAAACAGTTTTATATTGTTCAAGCATTCGATTATGATGATGTCATCAGTTCAATGAGTTATCTATCCAACATTCTATGGGCACTCTTCTTTGTGATCTTTGTCTTATTTGCTGGTGCATTATTACTTCTTTATAAGATATTAGAGACGAAATTACACGATATTGAAAATGCAAGAGTCACACATTATTATGCAAAACCTTATTTAGTTCGAATCAACCGAAATGGGAAAATTAAATCTTACAACCAAAGTTTTAAAAAACTCTTAGGTGATTACGATATTTATGATGAAGTTAAAGACTTTGAAATTAAAAAGGAGTTTGACCTTGAAACCACAGAAGAAATCATTCATCGCCAAAGAGCATTCACAGCGATTTTTGAATTAGGTCTACAACGATTAGTTTATATTCGCTTTATTCCAATTAAGACATCGGGCGGTTATCTTTTAGTTGGTGATGATATTACAAACATTGAAGGCCGTTTTGATGAATATCGTAATATGGCACTTTATAATAAGGTGACTCATTTACCTAACTTAAATAGTTTGAAACAAGATTTACTAACTTTTTTCATGAATAAAGATGAACTCAAAAACAATAACGCTTTAGTGGCACTTGATATTGTTTCATTTTCTAAGATCAATGTTCTCTTAGGTGAAAAATCAGGGGACCGCTTCTTAATCATTATTTCTGAACTTATTGATGAATCATTAGAAGGTTATCCAGCAACATTTTATAACTCTCAAGGCGATAGTTTTATTATCTTCTTTAGAAATATTGAAGGTTATAACTGGGTCGACCGCTGGATGAATAAACTACTTTCAATCTTTGAAAAACCGATTACCATCGATAAGAACTTTATTAACATTGAAGTTAAAATGGGTGTCTTTAAAATTGAAAGCGATCGTTATGAGATTTTAAATGCCGATGTTGCCTTTGATAATATGATGCTTGCTTTAAAGCATGCGAAAGAATCATCACAACACAAATATTTTAATTATGATGTTACAC
>JAEWVV010000188.1 GCA_023458995.1 Bacillota bacterium | reverse complement strand
ACAATCGCCACCAAACTTTTGAACATAATCAATTCTTTCTTCACTGCGATATCCATAAGCGGTAACTTTAATCGTATCTTGGTTATCTTTACTCTTAACAGTTCTTGTCTTTAAGATATTTCTTGTTTCAGAAAGTGGATGCTTAAATGCAGTTTCGTTCATCATATTAACAACTTTTTCATGTTCATAAAAACTGACATAAGAATCATATAAGTCTTTATAAATGAATTCTTGTGGGACTTGTTGTTGATAAAGTGGAATTGCTAAGATTGGTGCAAACGTGAAATAGATGTATCTAAAGTATGTATTGTTATAATCGATGAACTTCTTTCTAATGGAATCAACATCATATCCATGGAAATAGGATGGTTCAATATTGAGTTTGATATCATCTAAATGTTCTGGATAAATGATATTAATCTTTTTATTTTTAACAAAATCGAAATTATCACCAAAACCAAATTCTGTTTCTTTCATTAACTCTAGAAGCTGTTTTTGAGCAAGTGGTGTAAAGAGAAGTCTGAACTGTACTTCATGATTACGATTGGTTGCTCCAAAGAGTACTTCAAACTCTGAGTTTCCTAATACCGTATAGTTTTGACCTTTCGTAATACTCTTTTCTGATTTCTTCTCGAGTTTACGGATATCTTTTGTCACTTTACGATCAATTTGCTTTTGTGTCATATGCTCAGCATCAGAATCTTGTCTGCTAAATATTAAATCAGGTGCCGCATCATTTCCATAAACGAGATAAGGTTGTTCTTGATACATTGGATAAGGTTTTGATACGGTAGCCGTTAAAACTTGTGTGTGGTGATTGGTTACTGTTCTACCATTAACCCTTGATGTTGTTGTCCAGTGAATAGTAATTGATCCAGAATACTCTTTTGTTCCCATATGATGAACGAGATCATCTGAGATGTAGAATGGATTACCATTAATTTCTCCTGATTGAACATAGAGTGTTGAACGGTTCATATCAACAGCATCACTTAAACCAAACTTATTAATCAAATAATCCAAACGTCTTGAATCAAACATCTTATCAAGTTGAATAAAAGGAATTGTTTTTTGGAATAAGGCTTCTGCCATTCCAAATGTGAAAAGATCATTTAAAGGCTTCATTTGATCCCAAGCAATATCCATTAGACCTTTGATTTTTGATTCAATTTCCGTCTTTAGTTTTTTAAGTTCTTTTAGTCTCGGTTTAACTTTCTTGATGATGACTAAGATTCCAATCACAATAAAGATAATACCGCCTGCGATTAAACCTGCTGGTAATAAATGAAAGCCAATCTCTATGATGTTCATTACACCATAGATTCCAGCAACTAAACCTGCAATGATCATGATGACTAATAAAGCGAAAAATCCATTATATTTGCTAATGTTTTTAACAATATTTTGATGTTCACTTTCTAATTTTCTGATTTTCTTAACGGTTTCCCTATTCTCTTCAACATTTACCTTTGATTTTAAAATGAGATCATCGATATACTTTGTCGAATTTTCGTTATGAAGATCTTTAAAAATCTTTTTATATTGGTCTAGAGGTGCATCAATAAAACGTGTGTTTTCAGTTGTTTCTGTCATAGTGAACCCCCTTTTTAAACGTATTGACCTCATCGATATGATATGTATTTAGTTTACTCTTTTTATCAGTTTTGTCAATATAGAATGCTTAAGATATTTTTAAGGCTAACCGCGTAACAAAGCATTTATATGCTACTATTGGAAATTCTAAAGTACAAACAAACGAATGATATTATTTCATTATTGATGTATTCTATTTATATAAAGGGGCTGATATCGTGAATCAAAGTAAAAACTGGATCTTCTTTTTAGAACTCTTAGGGATTGCTCTGATACTCATTCCATTTATATTCCTACTTGTTATCACGCTTAATTATTGGATTGATTCAAAAGAATTCCTTTTTGATTTTCTCTTTCCTGCTGAGCTCTCATTTGTCATTATGCCAGGTGCAATGATCATTACGCTCATCGCGATGAAAACGAAAAATCACTTTACTGAAAAACTCGTTCTCTTCTTAGTCTCTGTTCTGACAATTCTTATTGTGATGATACTACCTGGTATCGTTGGTTTTGGTCAAGACGCATCGCTAGCGAAAGGATTTTGGTTTGTGTTTACGATTGTCTCTACAATCATTTACGATATTACAACATTGACACTTTGTATTTACTCAATCATCATACTTAAAATATAAAACAAAAAGGAATTCTAGATGAGCTAGGATTCCTTTTTTATTTCTTTTAGTTCATTAACAATAAAACTAACTGTATCTTTATACCAAGGCATTTGATGTTTATCAAGCGATGACTCAATTAAAGGAATGTAGTTTGTATTTTTATGTTTAAGAAGTAACATCGAAGCATTACGCATCAAAATGGTTTTCCCTTTCCATAGGTAAGACATTCCGTCATATTTAGCTTTAAACTCTTTTTCTGAATCAGTGAAGAGATCAACAATTGAAACCATTTCTTTACCTGATAAATCAAATTCAGAATGTACTTTCTTTCCTTTATTGATGTTTTTTGGACAAACCATCTGACAGATATCACAACCGAAAAGTGTATAATTAGCTTTCATCTCACTTTGATTTAATACTCGTTTTGCTTGATTAAAGTTACTGATACATTTATTGACATCATAGTAATTATCATCTAGTGCATGTGTTGGACATGCATCAATACACTTTCTACATGTTCCGCAGTCATCAGTAATCTCAAGGATGAATTCATCTTCTATTTTAATATCTATAAATACGAGTCCTAAAAAGAAATAACTTCCGAGTGTAGGATTAATGATTAATTGATTTTTACCAAAAAATCCAACACCTGCCAAAACAGCAGCAAGTCTTTCCTGGTGGGGATGATTATCAACACCATAGGTATAACTCACATCTAGTTTACGCATCACACGTTCTATTCTTTGTTTTAAAACGGTATGATAATCACTACCAAACGTGTAAAACGAAGAAACAAGGTGAGTATTTGTATGTTTTAAAACACGATAAGGATAAGAAAGACCAACAACAACCATGGTTGGGTATATTTCTTGTGGCACAACCTTATTCATTTTTTTTGATTCATCTAAATAGCGTTTGGTTTGAATGATACCAACAACATCGAAATGCTCTTTAAATAGAAGATTTAAGGCTTCACTTTTCATAACTATTCCTCATCAATAATACATCTATTATATCATGTTCACATAACACATAAAGCGATTCGTTTTAGTAACAAGAATTCTTTAAGCATCTTCTTTTTTATTTCGAATTCGAAATGATATACTACAAATGGAGATGATGTTATGAAAAAATTCGAATTAGGCATCACGACATTTGCTGAAATCATGCCAAACCCTAAAACAGGAAGAACAATTACATATGATGAACGAATTAGACAAGTCGTTGATGAAATCAAACTTGCAGATGAAGTTGGACTTGATTTTTTTGGTGTTGGAGAACACCACAGAAAAGATTTTGCAGCATCAGCACCACACATGATTTTAGCTGCCGCTGCACCACTTACTAAACATATCACTTTAGGAAGTGCAGTTACTGTTTTATCGAGTGATGATCCCGTTCGTGTTTATCAAAATTTCGCAACCCTCAATGCATTATCCAATGGTAGAGCTGAACTCATGGTTGGTCGAGGTTCATTTATTGAGTCTTTCCCTCTATTTGGTTACGATTTACATGACTACAATACATTATTCGAAGAAAAAATGGATTTACTCCTTCAAATTAGAGAAAGTGAGTATGTCACATTTAAAGGTAAACATCGTAATTCAATTGATCATCTAGGAGTCTATCCAAGAACTAAAAATTTAAATATAAGTGTTGCTGTTGGAGGAACACCAGAATCCGTCATTCGTGCAGCAAAAAAAGGACTTCCTCTTTTCTTAGCGATTATTGGTGGCATGCCACGTATGTTTAAAGGTTTGATCGAACTCTATAAGAAAACATACATTGCAGCTGGACACCCACTTGACCAAATGATGATTTCCGTACACTCCCATGGATTTATCATGGAGGATTTCCAAAAAGCATATGATACTTACTATCCTTCCATGGAACAGGCCATGAATATTATCGGGCGTGAAAGAGGATGGCCAAAATACACCAAACAAACCTATGAAGCATCCAATAGTCTTGAAGGCGCACTTTTTGTCGGTGATCCAGACTATGTTGCTAAAAAGATACTCTATATGAAAGAGACATTAGGAATTAATAGATTCACCCTTCATGTCCCAGTAGGTTACCTAGACCATGAACTTGTTATGGAATCCATCAAACTGATGGGAACAAAAGTCAAACCGCTCATTGATGAACAACTAGACCAAAAATAACAAAAAAAAGCATCTTATTTCAGATGCTTCTTCTTTTATTATCGAGCGTTTCCTAAAAATGGTTTACCTGAAGCTTTAGGAGCTTTAGATTTCTTCGAGAAGATTGCAAGAACAACCATCGTTGCGATATAGGGCAACATTCTGAATATCATACCAAATGGAATATTTGGGAAAGTTTCAATTAGGTAGTTGATCCATGAGAAACCAAAGAATGTCACCGACAATGTCTTAAAGACACCAAAGAATATAGCTGCAAATAAAATACGCATCGGTTTCCATTGACCAAAGATCAGAACAGCTAATGCTAAGAAACCATATCCAGCAACTGTACCCTCAAAGGATACTGAGATAGGTAGTGCGTAAACAAGACCACCTAAACCACCCAAGAAACCAGAAATTAAAACACCATACCAACGATAATGATAAACATTAACACCCACAGATTGTGCAGCTTCTGGATGTTCACCACAGGCTGATAATCTAGATCCAAAACGTGTCTTATAAATCACAATTGTTGAAATTATTAAGATTAAAATACCAATATACGTTGTTAAGTACGCCATATCAAAAAATACATAGTTGATATTTGGGAAAATATTTTTAAGGAAATCTGAGTTCAAACGGAATACTTCTTTATCATAAGAGATTTGAACTGCATGATTTTCTTGTGTTTGTTTTGCTAAGAAGATTGCAAGTGAACCAGCTAATAAGTTAAGTGCGGTACCACCAATGGTTTGGTCTGCTTTCATATTGATCGCTAGGAAACCAAGAAGTGAGGAGAATAATGCTCCACCAAGCCCTGCAATTAACATTGCAAGGATTAATAATAGTTGTGGAGCATTTGCTAAAAAGCCAGCTGCTTGCATCTTATTAATAAATAAGATACCACAGAATGCACCAATAACCATTAAACCTTCTAGAGCAATATTGACTGTACCACTCTTTTCAGAAAACATCCCAGCAAGAGCAACGATTAATAAGGGAATAACGAAGAAAAGTGATTGTGAAATGAAATATGCCATTAGTTTTCACCTTCCTTTATGTTTGTATCCGGTGAAGTTGTCAACTGTTGTTCTTCTTTTTTCTTTTTAATTCGATCTTTAATCTTACCTAAGTACTGCGTCATGATAAGTGCAAAGGCACTAAAGTATAAGATAACACCAATAATGATATCTACGATCTCAGAGACGAAACCAACGCTTTGCATCGACAAACCACCTAATGTGATATAACCAACAAAGAGTGTTGATAAAATAACACCAAGTGGATTACTGTTTGCAAGTAGTGCAACAGGAATACCATCAAAACCAGTACCTAAAATGACATTTTCAATTGGATAAGCATTACCTAAATTTCTTGTACTTGGTGATAGAATAAACAATGCGCCACCAAGACCTGCAACCATACCTGCAATCGCCATTGAAAGTACTAAACTACTTTTTTCATTAACGCCTGAGTATTTCGCTGCATCACGGTTTAAACCAACGCTCTTTAACTCACGACCAAAAACTGTTTTATTTAAAACTAAGAATAAGATAATTGCAACTCCAATAGCAATCAAGATAGAAATATCAAGACCTGCAGTTGGAAAAATCTTTTCAAAAGGTCCATAAGGTGTTCGTGCAGCTTGATCAACAACATTCGTACGGTTTGTTGTACCATTAACAACTTGAGCTCTTAAAAAGTTCGAGTTTAAGAGTCCATTAACCAAAAACATACCAATATAGTTAAACATAATTGATGTAATAACTTCATGAACATTAAAGAAAGCTTTAAATATCCCAGGAATCGCACCCCAAATAAAACCAGCTGCCATCCCTGCAAATACTGCAACAATCCACTGTAATCCACCAAGTTTATCGCCTAAAATACCCACTAACGCTGCAGCAAATAATCCTACGGTATACTGTCCACTCGCACCAATATTGAATAAACCTGTCTTAAATGCGAATGCAACCGCTAAACCTGTAAAGATAATTGGTGTTGAACGGTAAAGTAACTGTCCAATTCCAATCCAGCCACCTCTTGGATGGTTGAATGAGCCTTTCATTAAGCGGAAGATACCTTCACCTGCAGAACTTGGATTAACAATCACAATAATGATAATACCAAGTAATAACCCAACAGCAATCGCGAAGAGTGAACCCATTAACGTGTTAAATCCTTCGGTTGATTTAAACTTCATCCAAACATGAGTTAGCTTTGTTTTAAAATCATTCATGGGTAGTCACCTCCTCATGTGTTTTAGAAGACATGGGTTCAGATAAACGATCCGGATAAACAATATCACGTTTAACACCTGCCATATAAAGACCTAATTCTTCGACTGTGATGTCTTTAGCCATCACATTTTTTACAATTTCGCCATCATACATAACTAAAATGCGATCGCTAACACTCATGACTTCATCAAGTTCGAATGAAATCATTAAAATCGCTTTACCTTCATCACGTGCTTGAATAAGTTGTCTATGTGCAAACTCAACTGCACCAACATCAAGACCACGAACGGTTTGAATCGAAAGTAATACATCAGAACCTTTATCAAGTTCACGGGCGATAATCGCTTTTTGTTGGTTACCACCTGACATGGAACCTACACGTGTTTTTGGACCCTGACCACTACGTATATCATATTTTTCAATTAAACGGTTAGCAAGTTCACCAATAGGTTCTTTGTTAATGATGCCATGCTTCTGGAAAGGTTCTAAATGATATTTTTTAAGAACTAAATTATTTGCTAAATTATCTTGTAAGATTAACCCGTGTTTATGACGATCTTCAGGAATGTGGGATAATCCATGATCATTACGATAACGAATCGACTTATTGGTTACATCTTCACCGCTAATGATAATCTGACCTTGACTTGGTTTAATCAAACCAGATAATGCAAGACCAAGTTCGCTTTGACCATTTCCATCAACACCAGCAACACACACGATTTCACCTTTTCTTACCTGGAATGAAACGTGATCGACAACATGTTTTTTCGTACGATCTGATAAAACAACTAAATCTCTAACATCAAGAGCAACTTCACCTAAATTAAGTGGTTTCTTCTCAATTTCAAAAATGACATCACGACCTACCATCATACGAGATAAGTCTTCTTTTGTCGTATCTTTTGTTTCAACAGTGCCAATCACTTTTCCGCGACGTAAAACAGTAACTCTATCGCTTACTTCCATGATTTCATCTAATTTATGTGTGATGAAAATGATCGATTTACCTTCTTTAACAAGGTTTTTCATCGTAATCATTAACTGATTGATTTCTTGAGGAGTTAATACAGCTGTTGGTTCATCAAAAATAAGAATTTCATTTTGACGATACAACATTTTTAAGATTTCAGTTCTTTGCTGCATACCAACGCTCACATCTTGAATTTTTGCATCGATATCAATCGCAAGTTCATATTGCTTACAAAGTTCTAAAATATGTTGTTTTGCTTCTTTTCTTTTAATAAATCCATAAGTATGCGGCTCAGCACCCATAATGATGTTGTCTAAGATTGAAAAAACTTCGACAAGTTTAAAATGTTGATGCACCATCCCAATACCATAAGCATTTGCGTCATTGGGGTCCATAATTTGGATGGGTTCACCATTTTTGAGTATGACACCTTCTTCAGGTCTATACATACCAAAAAGGACACTCATCAGTGTCGATTTACCTGCTCCATTTTCACCAAGTAAAGCGTGAATTTCACCCTTACGAAGGTCAAAAGTGACATCATCGTTAGCGACAATGCCAGGGAACTTTTTTGTAATGTGTTGCATTTCAATAATATTATGCATGAAAAAAAACCCCATTTCTTGTAGTTTTCAAGAATTAAAGATTTAATGAAGAAAACAGGGATAAGAAATCAACTTCCTTATCCCCGCTTGTTTAATTCATTGATTATCCTTCGAAAAGAATAACTGTAACTCTAACCTTAGCGGTTTCAAATTGTTTAGAAGCTGTACCATCATCACCGAATTGACCGATGACATTACTTACGGCATAAGTACCATTTACTAATTTAGCGTAAGCTTGATCATAAGCTGCTTGATTGAATGTTGTAAACTTAGATGTTGCCATTGGAAGTTGAACACCTTCACGTGTAGCATCTAGAGTAACTGATTTTCCACCAAATTCTGTAGCCCATTTGTCTGTTTCAAAAATTGCTTCTAGAGCTTGTTCAACAGATCCTGAGAGGTTCTTCAT
>JAEWVV010000187.1 GCA_023458995.1 Bacillota bacterium | reverse complement strand
TGAGCTTTTAACCATTTTTAGAGGTTCAATAGGTAACTCTGTTGGAAGTGATGTTCGCTTAGGTGATTGTCCAAAAGATGTTATCTACAATAAAAAACTTTATTTTGTCTCTACAGTTGATGACCATTGTGAGATTTTATCACTTGATATGGGTGGAATGATTAAAAGAGAATTCCAATTCAATGGTGCGATTGATGGTTTAATTAATGTAGGTGATCAGTTCTATGCCATCGCACAATATAGACAAAAGCTTCAAGAAATCTATAAACTCAATTTAGAAGAAAACAAACAACTTCAAGTTACTCGTTTTAACCAAAGTATTCTAAAGAATAAATATGTTGCAACCCCTAAAGAGTTTGTCTTAAAAGCAAATCATCATGTCGTCAAAGGATTTGTTCTTTATCCAAAAGATTTCGATCCAAAAACAACATATCCTGCAATTTTAGATATTCATGGTGGTCCTAAAACAACTTACGGTAAAATCTATTATCATGAAATGCAGTACTGGGCTAACCAGGGTTATTTCGTTTTATATGCAAATCCAAGAGGTAGTGATGGTAAAGGTGATGCATTCGCTGATATTAGAGGCCGTTATGGAACCATTGATTATGATGATCTGATGGATTTCACGGATCTCGTATTAGAAAAAGTTGAACAAATTAATCCTAAGAAACTTTATGTAACAGGTGGTTCATACGGTGGATTTATGACAAACTGGATTGTAGGTCATACCGATCGATTTAAAGCAGCAGTCACACAGCGCAGCATCTCAAACTGGTTATCTTTCCATGGAACCTCCGATATTGGATTTTATTTTTCAAAGGATCAAACCGATGGACATCCTCTAGTTGACTTTGATAAACTCTATCATCAATCACCAATTAAGTATGCCGCAAATGTTAAAACACCGCTTTTATTTATTCATTCAGACCAAGATTATCGTTGTCCGATTGAACAAGCGATGCAGTTCTTTACACTTCTAAAAGAACAAGGTTTAGACACTAAACTGGTTTGGTTTAAAGGTGAAACACATGAACTTTCACGAAATGGTAAACCACAAGCAAGAGTCAAACGACTTAAAGAAATCACAACCTGGTTTCAAACACATTAAATCGAGTATTTAACAATATTGACTTCATCGCTATGAAGTCATTATTTTTTATGGTAAAATAAAGTCAAATTCGCAAAGGGGGTATATAAATATGTGGTGGAGCTCAATGGGTACCTTAGAACAGGTATTGTTCATACTTGCGTGTAGTTCAACAGCAATCATGATTATCTTTTTAGTTATGCTGTTACTCGGCTTTGACACAGACGAGTTTGACGGTATTGGAACGCCTGATGTTGATCTCGATGTTGATGAGATTAATACAGATCCAATCACTGGTATTGCAGGGCTTAAAGTATTAACACTAAGAGGTGCCTTAGTCTTTATATCCATAGGTTCTTGGGTAGCCTTCCTTTTAGTTGATGCTACTGGTCCATGGTGGGGACTACTGATTGGTGCTTTAGTAGGTGTTGTAGCTGCTTATGTCCAAGCACTTGCCTTTAGGGCAACGCTAAGACTAGAGTCAGTTGGAAATATCGATTATAGCAATGCAATCGACAAAACCGGAACCGTTTATTTAAGAATTCCAGGGAATAGAACAGGTAAAGGAAAAGTTTTAATTGTTATTCAAGATCGTTTAACTGAAGTTGATGCAATGACGGATGAAAAGGAAGATATTATGCCTAATACTTCAATTAAAGTCATTGAACTAACAGATTCAACAACAGTGATTGTCAAATCTAAATAAGGAGAAAACCTATGTTATCAAATGTTTTAGCAAATCCAGCAGGTATTATTGGTATTGTTACAGCAATCATCGTGATTGTATTCTCATTTTTGGTCTTTATTGTTTCAAGAATCAAGAAATGTCCATCGGACAAGATTTTAGTGATCTATGGTAAAGTTGGTTCAAATAATGATGGAAGTAGTAAATCTGCGACATGTATTCATGGTGGTGCTAAGTTTATTTATCCATTCTTTCAAGCGTATCAATTTCTAGATTTAACACCAATGTCCATTCAAGTAGACTTAACGAATGCACTTTCAAGACAAAATATTCGTATTGACGTACCTTCTCGTTTTACAGTTGGTATTTCAACAGAACATGGTGTTATGCAAAATGCAGCTGAACGCCTTCTTGGTTTAAAGATGATTGAAATCCAAGAACTTGCTAAAGATATTATCTTTGGTCAATTACGTTTAGTGATTGCAACCATGGATATTGAAGAAATCAATACCGATAGAGATAAATTTCTTGAAGCAGTATCAGGAAACGTAGAAACAGAATTAAAGAAAATCGGATTACGTTTAATCAACGTTAACGTCACCGATATTAACGATGAATCAGGTTATATCGAAGCTTTAGGTAAAGAAGCAGCCGCAAAAGCGATTAACGATGCTAAAAAGTCAGTTGCTGAAAAGAATCGTGATGGTTCGATTGGTGAAGCGAATGCGCTTAGAGATCAAAGAATTCAAGTCTCAGAAGCGAATGCTAGAGCCATCGAAGGTGAAAATACTCAGATTGGGTTGATTTCACAAAGTAATGCATCAAGAAGAGAAATCGAAGCTGAATCATTACGTATTGCGATGACTGCTGAAAAGATTGCAACTGCTAAGGCATTAGAAGATGCTTATACAGCTGAAAAAACAGCTGAATTAGCACGTGCTTCTCGTGAAAAAGCAACTCTTGAAGCAGACGTCATCGTTAAGTCTGAAATTGAAAAACAAAGACGTGTGATTGAAGCTGAAGCACTCGCTGAAGAAATCAGAAGAAAAGCTCAAGGTGAAGCTGATGCGATTTATGCGAAACTCGAAGCACAAGCGCGTGGTAGTTTTGAAATTTTATCTAAACAAGCTGAAGGTTTCAAAGAAATTGTGAAATCTGCTGGTGATAATCCAGATGCAGCTATTAAATTATTAATCGCTGATAAACTTGAAAAACTTGTTGGTATTCAAGTTGAAGCGATTAAGAATCTTAAGTT
>JAEWVV010000186.1 GCA_023458995.1 Bacillota bacterium | reverse complement strand
ACAAACAACCTTGATTTAACGATAGAAACCGTTAATGAGGCTCTAGAACCGCTATTAAAAACTAAACGTAAAAGTGATTCACTCAACGAAAACAACTACGACCGCATCCAATCGATTGTCAGTGATTTCTACGGTATAACCTTAGAAGATCTGATTGGTAAAAAAAGACATACAAAGTATATTCTTCCGAGACATATTGCGATGTATATCATTAAGATGCGTTATAACATCCCATATAAGACCATCGGTTCCCTCTTTGGAGACCGTGATCACTCAACCGTTTTAGCTGCTTGTGAGAAGATTGATAACGATTTAAAACAAGATTCTGCATTAAAGATTGCTGTCGATACAATCATTAAAAAAATCGATGCGTTTAACAAAAAATAAGTGTTTATAGAATGTTGGAAATGTGGTATAATAATAGCGATATAAAGCCTTTCTTAGATTTTTCCACAAACCCACAATTGTAATAACAATAATTAAAAGATTAAATTAAAGAAATAAAGGAGCCCACATATGATTTTCAGTATCGATCGTGACGTACTACTCAATCAACTTCTTATCGTTCAAAAAGGTCTTCCTTCTAAAACTCCTCTTCCCATTTTGTATGCTATTAAATTCGAAGTCAATGAAGATCACATTTTGTTAACGACAAGTAATACAGATGTTGCTATTCAAGTTTTAATCGATGATCATTCCTTATCTATCAAACAAGGTGGTAAAGTTGCAATACCAGGTAAATACTTAATTGAAATTATCAGAAAGATTGTTTCTCAGCGTATCGAGTTCGCTTTAATCGAAGACAAACTCATCGTAATCAAAGCAGATCGTTCTGAGTTTAAACTACGTTTAATGGATGTTGAAGATTATCCTGAAATTGACTTCCTCGATTTAGATGATCCTGTTGTTTTAGATTCACAACTCATTAAGACCATTATTAAAGAAACAAATTATGCGACAGCGACATCAGAAAAACGTCCTATCTTAACTGGGGTTAACTTTAAGTATTTAGATAATCATCTTTACTGTGTAGCAACAGACTCTTACCGTTTATCTCAAAAGAATGTCAAATTAAGAACGCATAGTAAACAATTCGATATCGTTATTCCAAACAGAAGCCTTGATGAACTTTCAAAGATTCTAGATACGTATAACGATGATGTTGAATTATTTATCAATCCAAATAAAGTTTTATTTAAGATGAATAAGATTTTATTCCAAACACGCTTACTCGAAGGAACCTATCCTGATACAATGCGAATTATTCCTACGGAGTTCCCTGTTATCGTTCCATTTAACAAAGAAGAACTTTTAGCTGCAGTTGAACGTGTTTCACTTCTTTCTCCAAGAGATCGTGAAACCAATTATAATATCATCAAGATGAGCTTACGTCCTGATCGTATCATAGAAATCAGTTCAACCAATAATGAAGTCGGTGATGCTTTAGAAGAAATTATTCCTTCTTCCGATGTCACAGGACCTGTTATTAAGATTGCATTCTCTTCACGTTATTTAGTTGAAGCTCTGAAGTCATTTAGTTCAGCAGAGATTCAAATTCAATTTGCAGGAGAAGTTAAACCGTTCGTTATTAAAGGCAGTTTAGATTCTGATTTACTTCACTTAATCTTACCTGTTCGAATTGACTAAAAATTAGACTTTACACTAGAGGGCTACTGCGGTAGCCTTTTTTTATTGAAAAATCAAATTCACCCAAATTTCCGTTTTAAAAGCATTTTATAAGAAGACGTGAATTAGGGTTTGCTATCATAAAAAAAGTAGAAAATGGATGTATTTTTACTTATATTATGATATAATATAAAAGGATAGGCGAGGTTAATCGATGAAAAAATTCAGAATTACCACAGAATACATAACGCTAGGACAAATTTTAAAAGCAACCGATCATATTGGTTCTGGGGGAGAAGCCAAGTTTTTTTTAATGGAAAACGATGTTTTCGTCAACCAAGAAAAAAGAACTGAACGGGGTAAGAAATTATACCCTGGCGACATCGTGGTCATTGGAAAAGATGAGTATGTGATTACAGATGATCAAAAAAATAAACCTAAAACAGTTTAGAAATCATCCTTCACTTGAACTTTCATTTGATAAACCATTTTCGTACATCCATGGACTGAATGGTTCTGGAAAGACAAGCATCTTGGAAGCTATCTATTTTTGTGCGACTACGAAGTCACATCGCACGAGCGATGAAAAAGATCTTATCATGAGCGGTGAACCTTTCGCAAGCGTCAAACTTTTGACGGATCAAGATAAATACGATGTGATTTTATCTAAATCAGGAAAAAGAGCATCAATTAACGGCATCGAAAAAAGAAAGATCAGTGACTTTATTGGCCACTTGCGTGTTGTGATGTTTGCTCCTGAAGATTTAGAACTCATTCAAGGATCACCACAAGATAGAAGACAGTTTATCGATCTTGAATGGATGCAACTCAATAAAAACTACTTGCGCTATTTAAATACATATAAAAATGTTTTAAAGCAGCGAAATAGTTTATTAAAAAAAATAACGATTGATGATGATTATACGTTTTTAAATATTTTAGGTGATCAACTCTATGAAGTTGGTTCCAAGATTATCGATGAAAGACGACAATTCATTAACGAACTCAATCAGATTTTTAAAGAGACGTACAAACGTTTCTCATTGCATCATGTTGAATTATGTTATGAACCTGATGTCGATGAAAAAGCATTTATGCATGCGCTCGTGAAAAACCAAAAACAAGATATTTTATATCAAACAACCCAAACAGGGCCTCACAGAGATGACCTTAGTTTCCGTTTTAACGGATTTGAAGCTAAGAGTTATGCGTCACAAGGGGAACAACGTTTAATGGTTATAGCACTTAAATTAGCGCTCTTAGAACTCATAAAAAAGAAAACAGGTCAGCAAGTTACGCTGTTGTTAGATGATGTCTTAAGCGAATTGGATGAAGAAAGACAAAAACTTTTCTTAAAAGAATTACCCAATGAGCATCAGATCATCATGAATAGCACCCATTTGATTGAAGGTGCACACATCCAAATGATCCATTTGAAAAAGGAGTAGAAAATAATGTCCAACTACGATGCGTCAAATATTCAAATATTAGAAGGCTTAGAGGCGGTAAGAAAACGCCCTGGTATGTATATTGGTAGTACAGGCTCAAGAGGCTTGCATCACCTTGTATGGGAAATTGTCGATAACTCAATTGACGAAGCTTTAGGTGGTTATGCAACAAATATCAAACTAGAACTTCTTAAAGGTGAAATTGTTCGAGTTACAGATGATGGCCGCGGAATTCCAGTCGACTTACACCCTAAAACAAACCGTCCCGCTGTTGAGACGATTTTAACGTCACTTCACTCTGGTGGTAAGTTTGATGGCAAATCTTATAAAGTTTCTGGTGGACTCCATGGGGTTGGTGCATCTGTTGTTAACGCACTCTCTGAATGGTTTTTAGTTGAAATTCATCGTGATGATAAAGCGTATGAACAACGTTATGAACGTGGTATTCCTGTGACCGATGTCAATGTTATCGGTTCTTCAACACATACAGGTACGATTGTATCGTTTAAAGCCGATCATCTCGTCTTCACTGAAACGACTGCTTATGATTATGAAATCTTACGTAATCGTATTCAGCAGCTCGCATTCTTAAACAAAGGAATCAAAATCACAATTTCTGATCAACGTGGTGACGTTCCTGTTGAAAACACATACCATTACGAAGGTGGTATTGTTGAGTATGTATCATTCCTTAATGTTGGTAAAGGTAAAGTGACACAAAACGTCATCTATATGGAAAAAGAAGTTGACAATATCCAAATCGAAATTGCGATGCAATATAACGATTCTTATGCAACAAACCTCTATTCATTCACGAATAACATTCCAACCCATGAAGGTGGAATGCACGAAGATGGATATAAAATGGCACTTACACGTATTTTAAACAAATACGGTACAGATTCAGGTATGCTTAAAAAAGATGATTCTTTCTTAGGTGAAGATACGAGAGAAGGTTTAACTGCGATTGTCTCTGTTAAACACCCGAATCCTCAATTTGAAGGACAGACTAAGACAAAATTAGGTAACCCAGAAGTGCGTGGCATCACGTCACAAGTGTTTGGTGATGGTTTTGAAAGATATTTAATGGAAAACCCAGCAGATGCTAAGGGAATCATTGAAAAATGTCTTATGGCGTCTAGAGCACGTATTGCAGCGAAGAAAGCAAGAGAAGCTACACGTAGAAAATCACCACTTGATGCACTTGGATTTGCTTCTAAGTTAGCAGATTGCAGAAGTAAAGATCCTTCCATTTCTGAAATTTATATCGTCGAAGGTGACTCTGCTGGCGGGTCCGCTAAGCAGGGTAGAGAATCAGAATATCAAGCAATTATGCCACTACGTGGTAAAGTCTTAAACGTTGAAAAAGCAAGAATTGATAAAATTCTTTCCAATAAAGAAATTCTTTCACTCATTCAAGCGCTTGGTACGGGTATCGGTGAAGAATTTGAAGCAGATAAAGCACGTTATCATAAAGTCGTCATCATGACCGATGCTGATATCGATGGTGCTCATATCCGCACACTTCTTTTAACATTCTTCTTCAGATTTATGAAGCCTTTAATTGATTTGGGTTATGTCTTTATTGCACAACCACCACTTTATAAAGTTCAATCAGGTAAACGTGTTGAATACGTTTATAGCGATGAACAACTTCAAAAATTATTAGAAGAAATGGGTGGACGCCCAGGTATTCAACGTTACAAAGGTCTTGGTGAAATGAACCCAGAACAACTTTGGGAAACAACCATGGATCCTGAAAGACGTACGCTTCTTCAAGTATCCTTGAAGGATGCGATGGATGCAGACCAAGTCTTCTCAATGTTGATGGGTGAAGAAGTTGAACCCAGAAAACAATTTATTCAAGAAAATGCGATATACGCAAGTAATATTGACGCGTAGAAGGGAGAACTCACATGGACCAACAATCATTAAGTAATGAATCTACAAAAACAACCGAAGGTTATGTAAAAGAGATCAATATCTCAAGTGAGATGAAAAACTCCTTCCTGAACTACGCGATGAGCGTTATCGTTTCAAGAGCATTACCTGATATTAGAGATGGACTTAAGCCAGTTCAAAGACGTATTTTATACGCGATGAATGATTTAGGAATGTCAGCAGATAAAGCACATAAGAAATCAGCGAGAATCGTTGGTGAAGTTATCGGTAAGTATCACCCACATGGTGACTCTTCTGTTTATGACGCAATGGTTCGTATGGCACAACCATTTAACTACCGCATGCCATTAATTGATGGACATGGTAACTTCGGTTCTGTCGATGGTGATGGTGCAGCTGCGATGCGTTATACCGAAGCAAGAATGTCTAAAATCGCTGGTGAACTCGTTAGAGATTTAGAAAAGAATACAGTTGACTATGTTGACAACTATGATGGTTCAGAACATGAACCTTCAGTTCTACCTTCACGTTATCCTAACTTACTTGTTAACGGTTCTACAGGGATCGCTGTTGGTATGGCAACAAACATTCCACCTCATAACTTAGGTGAAGTCATTGATGGTCTTCTTGCCTATATGGATAATGATCAAATTACGATCACTGAACTTATGCAATATATCAAAGGACCCGATTTTCCAACCGGAGGTCAAATCCTTGGCTTATCTGCTCTTAGACAAGCTTATGAAACAGGTAGAGGTATTATTGCGAATCGTGCAACTGCTGAAATCGTTACACATAAGAACAAACAAGCGATTGTTGTTACTGCGATTCCATATGCGGTGAATAAGACAACCTTAATCGAAAGAATTGCAGAAATTGCAAAAGAAAAAATCGTTGAAGGTATTACCGATTTACGTGATGAATCCAACCGTAAAGGTATGCGTATCGTCATTGAATTAAGACGTGATGTTAACCCACAGGTCATGCTCAATAATCTTTTCAAACATACACAACTTCAACAATCATTTGGTTTTAACATGATCTGTCTTGTTAAGGGTCAACCACAAATGGTTACCTTAAGAGATCTCTTGAAATACTATTTGGAACACCAAATTGAAGTCATCCAAAGAAGAACAGTTTACGATCTAGAAAAAGCTGAAGCAAGACAACATATCTTAGACGGTTTAGTCATTGCGCTTCATGATGTCGATCGTGCGATTGAAATCATTAAAGGATCTAAAACAGGTGATGAAGCAAGAGAAGCATTAATTGCTGAATATACATTAACAGATATCCAAGCACGCGCTATTCTTGATATGCGTCTACAACGTTTAACCGGTATTGAAGTTGAAAAACTTGAAGCTGAACTTGGTGAACTTATTATCAAGATTAAAGACTATAAAGAAATCATTGCAAGCCATGACAGAAAACTTGAAATCATCAGACAAGAACTTCTAGAAATTAAAGCAAACTATGCGGATCCACGTATGTCAGAAATTAATTTACATGAAGACTTAAGTATTGAAAACGAAGACTTAATTCCTGTTGAAGATGTCATTATCACAGTGACAAACAATGGTTATATCAAACGTATGAATGTCGATCACTACAAGACTCAAAACCGTGGTGGCGTTGGTATGTCTGGTATTAAAGTTCACGAAGATGATTATGTCGAACATATCCGCCTAACTTCAACCCATGATTACCATCTCTTCTTTACCAATAAAGGTCGAGTTTATAAGATCAAAGGTTATAAGATTCCTGAAGGTTCAAGACAATCGAAAGGTTTACCGATCGTTAACTTACTTGAATTCCAAAAGGATGAAACACTTGCTTCCTTCTGCAATGTGAAAGACTTTGAAACGGATCAAGAATTCTTAACATTCGTCACTAAAAAAGGTATCATTAAACGTACACCCATCATCGAATACGCAAACATTAGAACTAACGGTATCAACGCGATTAACTTAAGAGATGATGATGAACTCCTAAGTGTTGGATTAACCGATGGAACGAAAGATATTATCCTTGGAGCATCCAATGGTAAAGCCATTCGTTTTGATGAAAATGATGCACGTGCAATGGGTAGAACAACATCTGGTGTTCGTGGTATGGATATTGGAGAAAACGATGAAGTTGTTGGCGCAGCTATCATCTCTAATGAAACAGAAGAAATTCTAGTTATCACTGAAAATGGCTTCGGTAAGCGAACAATCGTTGGTGAATATCGTAAACAAATTCGTGGTGGTAAAGGTGTTAAGACACTGAATGTCACCGAAAAGAATGGTAAACTTTCTACACTTCGTGTTGTTTCAGATGATCAAGATTTAATTGTTGTTTCAGATAAAGGTGTTGTGATTCGAACACACGTTGATCAAATCTCACAAACAAAGAGAGCAACCCAAGGTGTTAGAATTATTCGCTTACGTCCTGATCATAAAGTATCAACCATTGCATTAGTACCAAGACAGGAAGAAGTTCTTGAAGATGAGGTTGAAGAAAACCAATTTGTTCAAGAATCAATTAATGTCAGTGAACCTAAAAAGTCGATTGAAGTCGCAGATCTTGCACCCGATGAAGTTGAAGAAGTTGAACAAGAAAAAGTAACAACCGATTCACTTTTTGATGAAAAATAAATAACGACTAAGCGTACCTAGATTAAGGTGCGCTTCTTTTTTTTTCATGTAGAAAAAATGAAAAATTGATTTAGCTTTAATGATTTCTTTCGTTATTCAAAAAATTACATGACATATTCATCCATAATTTATGCATCTAAAGATGAAATGAGTTATAATGATGAATAACCGACAAAAGGGGGAATGGCATGAAACATAAAAACCAGTGGTCCGTCTATTTTATGTTTGTGAGTATGTTTTTTATACTCAACATCATCAATACATACTGGCTGACTATCCAAGAACTCAATCGTTATATCGCACCCTTTAGACATACGTTCTTAGGTGAAATCAATGCTTTTCTAGGTAATTTTTCGATTTTATTTATACTGATGATCATCGGTTTTTTAATCATAAAAAAAGTCAGAGGAAGAATGATTTATTTACTCGTTCTTACCTTTTTCTTAAATTTCTTTGTCTTTGGTCTTGGTGTATTTAACATGTTTTTTGGTACTGCTTTTTCCATTCCAGCAGCAACTATTTTCTGGAATCCTGCAGATGGATTTGCGCTTGGAACATTCTTTACAGCACTACTTGAACTGATTACTTATTACCGGATTTTAGTATTTCTTCCTTTTGGTGCGCTTCTAACGGTTTACTTACTAGCGGATAGAAATCAACTGAAATTCATGTATTTTAAAGTGACACTTCAGAAATATTTATCAGCTGTTCTTCTTGTAAGTGTCACGTTATTTACAGCGATATTTTCTTATTTTGAACAATATAAGATAACACTTCCTTTAAACTCAGTTAAGAGTACATATGCAATTCAAAATTTAGGTGTTTATCCTTATTATTTAGGTGAACTTATTGGACAACCTTTTGATCTAGATCTTGTCGATTATCTTGAGCTTGATACTGATCAAAAGCTTGCTGAAGCATACCAAACCTATAATAAAAATCGAAGCGAATATCAAAACTTTTTTAATGGTGAAACATACGGTAATAGACTCTTATTAAGCCAAGCCGTAGATAGTCTTTATATCGACGATTCGATTAAAAAAGGTGATAGTCTTCATGGAGTTCTAGAAGATAAAAATCTTGTTTTAGTTCACTTAGAATCCTTAAATACATTCTTAATCGAATCAGAAATGACAAGTGTTCGTATGCCTTTTTTAAACGCACTCCTTGATCAAAGTTTCTATTTCAGTAATTTCTATAATAATGTCGGTATGGGTGTAAGCTCTGATGGTGAGTTATCCATGCTAACGGGATTATATCCTACAGGAGATCGTACACTTTACTGGGAATACAATAAAGATCCCTATAATTTAGATTCACTTGTCTCATACTTTGGCCAAGATGGATACTATAAAGAAGCGATTCATGGCGATAAGGAAAAGTTTTATAATAGAGATTTAATTTATCCTGAAATGTATGGATTTGACCGGTTCTATTCATTAGAAGATTTCATTCAAGATGGTTATAACGTAGAAGATGGGTATCTCTATGATCAAGAGAATAATCTTGTTCATCATTCACCTTGGATTTCAGATTATCATTTAGCAGATTTTACCTATGCTCACGGAAGTGACATGATTGATACACACGGAAAAGTGATGTTATTTTCAGTAACAATGATGCCACATACACCGTATGAATTTGATCCAAACGGCCTACGTTACGATATTTATCCAAGTATTTCTAAAAAAGTGAGTCGTGTGACCCTAAACTACATTAACTATGTCGATTATGTTGATGACATTTTAAAACGTTTCTTCATCAATGAAACAGGTGAAGATCAAACACTCGAAAATAGTGTCTATATCTTCTATAGTGATCACGGTTCTGGGATTAAAAATGGCGATTTAGATCTCATCATGGGTCGTAATATTTCAGTGATTGAAACCCGTCAAATGCTTCAAAAAGTGCCTGCATGGATCTATGTGCCAGGTGAAAGTTTTATTGATTATGGTAATTTTCAGATCAGAAAAGGACTACTAACAGGCCGTCAAGAGATGGTTAGAAGTCAGGTAGACATGTATCGAACCATGATTGAACTCTTCGATTTACCTGTAGGAAATGATCCTTATTATGGTGTACACGGTATGTCTAAGGAAATGACGTTTGCTCTAGATAACCGGTTAATGGATGTTGTTACAGATGAATATTTTTACTCGATGAGAAACAGAGCGAATATATATCCATTCGATAAGAAGGTTGATGAAAGAGTCTACAACTATATCTTAAGATTCAAGCAGTTATCAGATATCATCATCTCAAAAGGAAGTATGCAACAAACAATTAAAGATGCAATGGAACGTGTTTATGGATCTTAAGAGAATAATCAAAGACCCACATTACTTAGCACTTGTTTTATATGTTATCTTAGCGATGATATTTGGTATCATCTACCGTAATTTTCTCATTCTTTTTTTAGGATGGAACTTAATACTTGCTGGAGTCGTCTATTTCTTATCAGATGTTTTCATTGGATTACGTAAAAAGATGAATAAATTATGGATTTTAATTCCTTTATTCATCTTGTATATCCTCTTTTTTCCAAATACAATTTATGTGATGACCGATTTTGTTCATCTTCAAACCTATGAGTTTTTTACGGAATATTCATCAATTTATGCATATCAGATATCTGATTGGGTTGTACTGATGATGATCACATTAGGAGCACTTTTAGGTGCGAAACTCGGAGTTTCATCCCTTAAAAACTTAAGAGGATATCTCTTTAGTTGGATGAAAAAGAAATACTATATCTTTCTTTTGGGGTTGTTTCTTATCTCTTCTGTTGGAATCTATATTGGACGGTTTATTCGTCTTAATTCATGGGATTTTCATAAAATATTTCAAATCATCCCAGACATATTTGAAAGATTTGATTTCTTCATTGGATTTGTCTTTATCTACGTCTTGATTCACATCACAGCTTATTTTGTGATGTCATCATTTAATAAATACGGTTATAATGAAATAGAATAACACTATGGAGGGTTTACAATGCGCGTTTTAGTTGTCGGTGGTGCAGGTTATATCGGTTCACATACAGTTTATGAACTGATTAAAGATGGACAAGAAGTTGTCATTTTGGATAATTTGTCATCCGGTTATATGGAATTAGTTCATCCAGAAGCTAAGTTTTATAAAGCTGATATTAGAGTTAAAGAAGATATCAAACATGTATTTGATCATGAAAAGATTGATGTTGTGATGCATTTTGCAGCAAAAATTGTTGTTCCTGAATCAGTAGAGATTCCTTTAGAGTATTACTATAACAACGTTGAAGGTGTTCGTATTCTTTTAGAAGTTATGAACGAATATAACGTTAAAAAGATCGTATTTAGTTCAACAGCTGCTGTTTATGGTGAAGCAAGTGGTGTTTGTCATGAAGATGATCAGACATTACCAATTAATCCATATGGTGAAACAAAATTAACAACAGAAAAAATGATTAAATGGGTAGCAAACGCTCATGGATTCACGTATGTGATCTTCAGATACTTTAACGTAGCTGGTGCTGATGCATCCTTAAAGATTGGTTTGATGAAAGACCAATTAACACATCTTATTCCGGTTGCTATACAAGGTATCATTGGTATTAGAGATCACTTAACCATTTATGGAAATGATTATCCAACCAAAGATGGAACATGTGTGAGAGACTATATTCACGTCAGTGACTTAGCATATGCCCATGTGCTAGGAGCGCATTACCTTCAAAAAGGTGGACAATCTGAAACGATGAACTTAGGTTCAAATGCAGGTTATACCGTTTTAGAGGTTGCTAATGCAGTGAACGAAATCGCACCACTTAAAGTTGTCATGGGACCACGTCGTGCAGGAGACCCTGCTGAACTCATCGCATCCAACGATAAAGCTAAACGTATTTTAGGATGGGTGCCTAAATTTAATTTAAAAGATATTGTCAGATCTGATTATAACTATAGAAAAAAGATATCGAATAAGTAACACAAAAGCCGCTTAGCGGCTTATTTTTTTCGACTACGATTGATTTCTTCAAGTTCAGACTTATCAAAGATATATTTCTTTCTACAAAAATGACATTCAATTTCTGCCATACCATCTTCATGAATCAGTTCATGTAATGTTTTCTCATCTAATGCAGAAAGACTTCTTGCAAAACCATCTTTTGAACAGTGGCATGTATATGAGATTGGATGATGGTCTAAAATCTGTTCAGTTCCGCCAGCTAAGATGTGAAGAATATCTTCTGGTGTTTTTCCTTCTTGAATAAGCGTGCTCATTGGAGGAATCTCACTGATGATCTTCTCAATCTTTTGAATTGTCTCTTCAGTAGCTTTTGGCATAAGTTGTAGGATATAACCACCACTTGCACAAACTGTTTGATCAGGATTTACTAAAACACCAACACCAACAGAAGATGGTGTTTGTTCAGATAAAGCAAAATAATAGGTAAAATCATCACCGATTTCACCGGTTTGTAGTTCAGCTGAGGATGTAAAATAATCTTTCATCTTTAAATCTTTTGTTACATGGAGAAAACCACTTCCAACTGCAGCACCTACGTTAAGTTTACCTTTTTTAGGACCGTCTTCGTATTTGATGTAGACATTCGGATTTTGAATTTCACCACGCACTTCACCTAAAGCATTCGCTTCAACAAGCATCGAACCAATCGGACCATCGCCTTTAATTCGTACGGTAATTGTTTCTTTTTCTTTATACATTAATCCCATCATTGCTGATACGGTTAATGTTCTACCAAATGCAGCGGTTGCAGTTGGCCAAGTTTGATGTATTCTTCTCGCTTCTTCAACAAGATTTGTTGATGTAGCGACATAGATTCTTACCTCTTTTTGATAAGCATAACTTTTTATTGCATAATCATTCATAGGTGCACACTCCTTACCTTAGTATTGTACCATAATTGAAACTTAGTATCACTTGTGATACAATGAATCAGGTGATAGAAATGGCATTCAAAATTGGTAATTTAGTAATCGAAAATCAAATCATTTTAGCCCCAATGGCAGGAGTTTCAAACTCTCCTTTTCGCAAGCTTTCACGTAACTATGGTGCGGGATTGGTATTTGCAGAAATGGTATCAGATAAAGGTTTGATGTATGATAACGAAAAAACAAAGAAACTTCTTTATATGACAGATTTTGAAAAGCCTATGGCACAACAAATCTTCGGATCTGATTTAAAGACAATGGTTCAAGCGGCTCTCTATATTGATAAGAATTCGAACTGTGATATCATTGATATTAATATGGGATGTCCAGTACCTAAAGTAGCGATTAAAGCTCAAGCTGGAGCTTCATTAATGAAAAATCCAGATCTTATTTATGATATCGTCAAAGAAATCGTTGCTGTTGTATCAAAACCTGTAACAGTTAAGATTAGATCAGGTTGGGATCATCAAAGTGTAAACGCAGTTGAAGTTGCAAAAAGAATTGAAGCAGCAGGAGCAAGTGCAATTACTGTACATGCTAGAACACGTTCTCAAGGGTACGGTGGACATGCAGATCTAGATGTCATTAAAGCAGTTAAGGAAGCTGTTAAAATACCAGTTATCGGTAATGGTGATGTGATCGATGGTCCATCAGCAAAGCGTATGCTTGAATATACAGGATGCGATGCAGTCATGATTGGTCGTGGTGCTCTTGGAAATCCTTGGATTTTTAGAGAAATTAATGCCTACTTAAAAGATGGTATTATCTTACCTAGACCAACACACCTAGAAATTAGAGAAATGATGTTACAACATCTTGAATCTTTGGTAGAATTAAAAGGTGAACATACAGCAGTTCTTGAGATGAGAAGTCATGGTCCTTGGTATTTAAGAGGAATTGATCACGCATCGAGCTTGAGAAAACAACTTTCACAAGCAAGAACATCGGCTGAATTTAAAGGTTATGTGGATGAATTCTTTTTGAATCACGAGTAACCATATACGGAAGAGTATCGAAGTGGTTGTAACGAGCTGCCCTCGAAATGCAGTTACCCTCAAAAGGGGTACGTGGGTTCGAATCCCATCTCTTCCGCCATATTAGAACGACATTGTTGATACAATTGTATTAACTTAATAAATTTTGAAAATAGGGAGATAATCCCTTTTTTCTTTGTAAAATATTATAGGATAATTCATTATATAAAAGTGATTCATAGGTATATTATTTTTTAAGATTAATAAAAACATGAAAGTCAAAAAAACGAAAGAGTTAGTAAGATTTTACGGGAATTCAGAACTTATAAATAATATAATAAAAGAATAGGAATGAAAACAAGAAAACTAAATTATTATATTTAGTATATGTTTATTACTACTTTATGCTTTACTTATTGTAACCAGTGTTGGATTATTTCTAACAATTTACTTTGATGGTTTTGTTCAAAGAAAATATTTTGTAACACACTTAATGATCTTATCTACTGGATCAATGGTTTCTTTAGTATTTATAATTCTCAGACATATACAATTAAATTAATATATAAGAACATACAAACATTTTGTATAAAGATGAACAATCTTTATTTAATAGAAGTGATATGAAATCCTATATAGAACGTATTAAATGAATAGTTTACAAGAAATCTCGAAAAAAATTCTTTTTTCTAATTTATAGACGAAAATTTAAACAAGTGATAAAATATAAGTGTCCGATGGAAGGATTGGTTTCCTCAAAGTATTTTAGTAACGGTATTTATCTTAACTCCTCTATGCGAGTGGTAGAGTTTAGATAGATAAAATTACAAATATTATTTTGATCAAATTAAGACTAAAGCAACTGAGGTTAATCTACTTACTGTTAGAAGTGGGAACCTCTTATCGGCATTGGTCTTTTTTGTTTCCTCTCGGACTAATAAAATAATTGGAGGAAATCAAAATGAAAATGCAAGATTTATGTGAACACTTAGATGATGTTCAAAAAAAGATTAACTACTGGTTTGATAATACTGACTTGCTTTTACAAGCTTTTACCCGTAGCTCTTACTCATCACAATATGGTGGTGAAAATAATGAAGTACTAGAATTTTTAGGTGATAAAGTTCTAGATTATTGTGTAGTAAAAGTTATCTCTGAAAGATTTGGTTTTGTTAAATCTCAATCTGATTACTATGATGAAGAGAATGATCTTGACGAATACTGTATCGTTGCTCATAAGAATGAAGCAGATTTTACAGAACTAAAGAAACAAATAGTATCTAATGAAACACTCGCAAAAACTATTG
>JAEWVV010000185.1 GCA_023458995.1 Bacillota bacterium | reverse complement strand
CATTCAACCTCATCGGTCTTGATATAGGAACATACCAAATCATTGTAAGTACAATTGACAATGAGGAATCAGAAATCTTTACATTTGAGATTGCTGATTTCATCGAAGATGATGACTCAAAGATACCAGTATACCCATTTATTATTGGTGGAAGTGTGATTGTCATTGGTGGTTTAGTGTTCTTCATCATCAAACGTAAACGGTTGATATAAACGAATAAAACTCAAAAAGATAGACTGACTGACACAAAATGAAACCGCTGTCATGTCGGTAAACAGTTCGAAATAACAGATATTAATGTATAATTGTTATGTAATAAAAGCGCTTTCAAGCGTAAAAATTCAAAGGAGAAGAATATGAAGAAAGGATTAAGTTTACTGTTACTATTCACATTAACGCTCTTTGGGACCATTGGTCTTACCGTTCATGCTGAAGATCCAACAGATGAAAGCTTTGTATTTCATGTCCATCAAATGGATACTGATTACACAAATACTGGTATCGGTGTATGGGATGGTACAACGTGGAATAACTATGCTGACGTTGTAACATCACAAGATTCATTTGGTGGCGTCATAAAGAAGACTTATACAGCAGCTGCTTATACCTTGGTTAATAATAAAACAAGTGTTGAATTCAAACCATCTCGCGATGTGAGAATTAAAGATGCAGAACCTAAAAACGTTTTATTAGCACCAAATGATGGTAAGGTATTCGCAGATATTTCTGCATTAAACGCTGCAGAAGTAAGTGAAGTTGATCTCTACTATGTTGAAGGATCAAAGAAAATCTTCCCAGGTATTGAAGGCTTTGGTTCACTCGTTGTTGTCTTTGGTAATCCAACGATTGTTTCTAACGAAGCAGCATACGATGGTCTAACTCCAACAGTAACAGGTAATGGTACTGGTGGTACAGTAAGTGCGATGTTTGATTATGTTTATGAAGGCGAACTATTTGATATTCCAGGTAAAACCTTCATGATTACTGTTGCAGCTGATGCAGCAGATAACACAAGCTTAACTATCGGTGGAAAAACTTACACAATTCCTAATACAACATTGAAAACTGGTGGGGGCCAAGTTGTATTTGTTGAAAATGGTGTCGACAATTATCAAACAAGTGGTGAAGCTTGGGGTGAAGCATTTGAACTCAACTACCAATTATTAGCTGGTAATAAATTCCAAAATACGACCATTATTGATAAACCCAATAAGATTAACGCTGAATTCTTAATGGCAAAGAACGTTGCCATTTTAGAACCAAGTCGTTTCATCGTTAAAGATGCTGATGATAACGTTGTTCCTGTTGAAAGCGTAACACACGCTCATACAGATAAGATGGGAACATACACACCAGCTGTTACACCAACTGCTGGTCAGAATTACTTTGTTCTTCGAATTAAGACAAATCTTGATTATACAAAGATTGGACTTGTTGGACAAATGCAAGGATGGAATCCTGATAATGCAATTACTGCATCAGGTCTAGATTCTAAAGGTAATGCTGTTTTCGAAGCAGCAACAACTGAAGGTTCTGGTGGTTATAAGTTACTTTATAACGAAAACTACGGTAATGAAGGTGTCAAATTTGCTTGGAGTGATTATCAAATCACAACTGCAGACCAATCCTTTGATTTTAAAGATGAAACCAAACTTGCTCACTACGTTGATGCACAAATCGTCGTTGTTGGTAGTTTCACAGCGACTAAGACAGCAGGTGCAAGCGAAAAGATGCTTCAAGTACACCTAGAACTTGATGGTGCTAAAGATTACCAAAAACTTGGTATCGTTGGAAACATTAACGGTTGGAGTGATTCAGGAGCTATCGTTGCAAGCGGCGTTGACTCTAAAGGTTACGTTGTATTCGAAGTTCCAACAGCATTAGTAACAGGTGAATATAAGATTCTATATGATTCTGATTCTAATGGTTTCACATGGGGTGACGTACAAGTTACACCAGAAAACAGAGCATTCGCATTTGGCGATGCATCAACATTAGTTCATCATCTCTCTGAAGCAACTAAGGCTGTAACAGTATTAGGTGCTCCAATTAATACAACTTCATTAGAAACGAAGTCATTTACACTTAACTTCTCAAATGATAACATGTTAGCTTATGGTACAGATTACACTGTAACATTTAAAGAAGTTCTTGATCCAGAAGAACTAATCGCTACAAAAGTGTTACCATTCAATTTATCACACAAACTCGTTGAAGGTGATTACGTTGCATCAACGGGTACACTTGCTTTATCACCAACAGAAATTCAAATCGTACTCAATAACCGTATGGATTTACTCGTCTCTTTAGTTGATGATGCTATGGAAGTTATTGCAACTGCATCTTATGGATTTAAAGATGCAATTGGAACATACACCTATACAGAAACAGCAGGAGAAGGTGAATACTTAGTAAGATTACACTTAGCAATGAGCGAACGTGAAATTACAAGTTTAAATCAACTCGGTCTTGTTGGTTCAGTTCAAGGTTGGTCTCCAGATAATGCAATTAACCCAACGGGTACAGATTCTAAAGGTTATTATGTGTTTGAAGTTGTTACAACTTCTGCAACCGGCGAAATCAAGATTTTATTTGATGCTGATGGTGCATTTAACTGGGGCGATGCTGAAGTAACTCCAGGTAACGTTCAAGTTAAACTTGATGGTGGTACATACCTTATTGAAGAAGGTGCAACACATACTGGTTCAGTCAATCAAAAGATGACTTTATCAGCAGCAAATGCATTATCTCCTGATGGAACATATTATCTAACGTTTACTGATGAAAATGGTTTCGTTTATGTCAGTGAATTAATGATTGATAGTGAAGCTCCAACAATTACAGCACCACTTAAACCAGGTGCAGAATTCATTCTTGACAGTGGTGAAACATTTAATGTATTAGACTATTTCACAACGATTTCTGTTGTCGATAACGTTGATGGTGAAATTGATTACGTTGTTACCAAGAACATTAACGTTGCAAAACTCGGTGTTCAAACATTCGAAATTGAAGCAACAGATAGTTGGGGAAATAAGACAACTCAATCATGGCAATTTACAATTGGACGTGGTCCAGTTATCAAATTAACTCAAACTGCAATTGAACTTCAAGTTAATGATACAATGCCAAACTGGACATCATTTGCTACAGTTGACCGTGGTACATTAACTATTAACTCAAGTCAAGTTGATCTGACATCTGCTGGTACATACTATGTATTCTACACAGCTACAGATGCTACAGGATCAAATCAAAAAGTAATTACTGTGACAGTAACTGCTCCAGAAGTTCCTAAGACAGGTTGTTTCTCAGCACTTCAAAGCACAAGTGCATTGATTGCTGTTGTGGGATTATCGTTAGGTTCTGTCTTAATTGTATTCATTAAGAAAAGAAAGGTGATTTAATATGAAAAAAATCTTCTTATTTGTTTCATTCATTATGGCAGCATTTTTAGTTGTTGCATGTAAAGAAGATGTTAAACTACCTAAAATTACTGGAATCCAAGAAAATGGAACTATCGTTGTTGAACAAGGTGCACAAACTGTATCTTTAGATGGTATTACTGCAACTGATGCAGAAGGTAATGCAATTACGCTTCGTTTAACAGGTAACTACGATTTAACAGCCATTGGTACATATGATGCAGTTATATCTGCGACGGATTCTTTAGGTAACAAGATATCATTTAACATTAAGATTCAAGTTACAGAAAAACAATTATCTGAACTTGAAAAAGCTCGCCTTCTTTATGAAGGTACAATCTATAATGTAGATAAAAACAGTAATGGTACACCAGACTGGCAAGAAGATGAAATTACATTGTCATTTGGTTTCAGTTACTACGTTATGGAAAGTGCACCAAACCCAGTTTGGTTAAATATTGCTAAGTTTATGGAAAAATATCCAAACATTACTGTTGTTAAAGATCCAGCATTCGAAAGTGGTTGGGGTTCTGATGATGACTTGTTATTACTTCAAGAAGCAGCTTTATTAGAAGGCAAATTACCAGACATTTTCTTCAATCCAAAAGGTGCTGAATCATACGATAAAGGTATGACGCTTGACTTAATGCCTTACATTAAGACAGATGAAGAAGCTGAATACATAACACCAAACGCTCTATCAGGTATGCGTACATTTGATAACAAAGAAATTTGGGGTATTCCATGGCAAGGTGTTGGTCCAATGGTTGCACTCAATATGACATTACTCGATAACCTAGGTATTGATGCTCCAGATTATGACTGGACATACGCTGAATATGAAGCACTTCGTGCTGAAATTGGTGCAGTCACTGATACTGGTGAATCTGTATTCCCAGGCGTTATCGACTTCTCAATCTTTGGTCCAAACTATTTTGACTCCGTTCCAAACGGTTATAAAGGTTATAATATCGAAACTCAACGTTTTGATTTAGCAGGTGCGACTCGTTATGGCCAATGGCTAGAACAAAATGCGACTGAAGCTAAACGTGGTTGGCATTGGTTTGACTTATCTGCAGAAGATAAAGAAATCAAAGCCCCAGGCGTTACTGATGAATGGGCTGACGGTGTTAGAGCAATCAATACCATTATGCTTTACTCATTCAACGATGACGTTAGAAAGATGATCAACAAAGGTTGGGAAATTGATATTTATCCATATCCAACAGCTCCAGCTGGTGGACAAACTGCAACCTATACATATCATGACTACTTATCAGTTAACAGAACATTAAATACAAATACTGTTAAAGCAGAAGCTGCATTCCAACTTCTCAAGTGGTTAACTTATGGTGAAGAAGGTCTTGAAAATCGTTGGGATTTACTCTATGATGAAGATCCAACGAAGTTTGTTGATGGTACATATTATTTAATGAACTACATTCAAGGTTGGCCAATTACAAGTAATCCTACTGTATTAGCAATGCATCCTCTTGTTAAAGGTTTCCCAGTAGATTCACCACTTAATATCTTTAATTTTGAAGCGTTTAAGAATCCTAATTTCCAATATCAAATGTCAAACGCTAACCCATACTTAAGACAAATCCCTGCATTTGCTTCAGTTGCGAACCCATTTGATCCATGGACATTAAAGAATAACATGCGTGACAATAGCGTAAGTTACTCCAATATCATTCCTGATATCGAAGCGCAACTTAACCAACAAATTGTCGAATATCTACAATATTACAATAGTAAAAAATAGCATTTCGTGAAGATGATCAGCGATACTTGTTCTTAAATGAGTATCGCTGGTTTATTCAATATCGTAGGAGTGAAATAATGAAAAAAATACTAATTATCACGCTCGGGTTCATCACCGTTTTTATTCTCATACTTCTTGGGGTTAAAAGGATGAATCAAGAGGATACATATATCGATCAAATGACTCAAGATAATTATGAACAAAGATTACTCGCAGACACTGAAGAATATAATTTAGTGGATGGTTCTAGTCTAAATTATTATCGCGTTTATCAATCTTGGTTAAGCCAGCAAATCCCCAATCCAGATGACCAATATGAAATATCAGTTGATGATATCACCGGAGGTGAAGTCATAAGTGAGGTTAACTCATATAGTTATCCATCGGATACGATTAAGGTTATTCCGGGTGAGCAAATATCGTTTGATGTTATGATCGAAACTGCAGGTTTGTATGAACTTTTTTTTGATTATTTCATTCTTAATGAGACGAAATTAACACCGTCTTATGGATTACTCATCAATGGTAATAGTCAGTTTGCAGAAATGAATAACTTAAATTTATCCATTTTTTGGAAGGTTGACCAAACGATTTCTTATGACCGTTATGGTGATGAAATTGTACCAAATAGCAACCTCTATGAAACATGGAAGTCTGAAGCTCCATATGATCCAAACTTCTTTGTTGAAGCACCATTAAAGTTTTATTTTAAAGAAGGTTTAAACACCTTAGAATTCATTTTAAATGAAGGGACACTTCTTTTAGGTGATATCACCATTGGTAATCTCTATCAAAGTCCAATGATGTATCAAGCGTATCAACAACTTAATCAAAGTAAACCATTAGCGGATACTCATATCAAGCTTGAAGCTGAAAGTTATCTCTATGAAAGCAGAAGAATAATTCGTTCAAAATTCATGCGTAACCCTGGTTTGACTCCTTATTCACATAAACAAAAGGTACTTAATATCGTTGATGAACTCTCCTATCGTAAACAAGGCGATTCAATTATGTATGAATTTAATGTGAGTGAATCAGGGCTTTATCAAATTTCAATCAAATACATCCAATCGACTAACGATGATTTAAGCAGTGCACGTATGATTAAATTAGATGGCAAAATTCCTTTTAGAGAACTTAGTTCTTATCGTTTTGATCCTTCAATGTCATGGAAAAATGAAACACTGGGCGATGATTCTGGTGCATTCCTATTCTATTTAGAAGCTGGAACACACACTTTAGAACTTAAAGCAACCAATCATGAAGTTGCTAATGTTTATCATAGATTATCGAATATTCTTACACAAATTACAGAAATAGCACGCGATATACAAGTCAATACAGGTGGATTAACAGAAAGATATCGTGACTATAAACTTGAAGTCTACATGCCTAATCTGATTAGTGATTTAGAGCATATCGAATCAGAATTATTACTTGCTAAAGAAGAAATACAGTTCATTTATAAAACATCTAAATTAGCAATTTTATCAGAGATTGATATTTCATTAAAATATATCAGACAGTTTATTAAAAATCCAAATGAGATTCCTCCATTTAAGAGTCGTTTCAATGAAGGAGATGGATCTGTTTTTGGACGTATCAATGCGATGTTACCCAAATTAGTAGATAGTCCACTAGGACTAGATATTATCTACATTCATCCTGAAGGTTATAAACTAAGAAAAGCAAACGCGAATATCTTTAAACGAACCTTTGAGGGTATTAAATCATTTGTCTATACATTCTTTGATCCCAAATATAACATTACAGATCAAGTTGATGATGAAACAATTACCATTTGGGTTAGAAACTCAAGATTATACATAGAAGCAATGCAACGTATGGTTGATGAAGAGTTTACACCAAATACAGGGATTAAAGTTCAACTTTCAGTTATGCCTGATGAAAATAAAGTCATTATGGCGAACGCTGCAGGTAATTCACCTGATGGAGCTATGGGTTTAAGCGTTGTTAAACCGTTTGACTTTGCCATTCGTGACATGATTGTTGACTTATCAGAAATGGATGGTTTCCAAGAACTCGCATCCGAATTTAATCCGAATTCATTTATACCTTATATCTTTGAAGATGGTGTTTACTCAATCCCTGAGACACAAGATGTTAAACTTGTCTTTTATCGTAAAGATGTCTTTAAGTTTTTACAAGTTGAACCACCTAAAACATGGGATGAAGTGATCAGTTTGATTGCAGTGATGCAAAAATATAACTACACATTCTACACACCACTCGGAAGTGATAACGCATTTAAGACATTTGGTGAAACCACACCGTTTATTTATCAGTTCGGTGGTAGATTATATAATGATACCGGTGATAAAACAGAGTTAAGTATTGATAAGACTTATCAAGCATTTGAGTTTATGACCGATCTATTTAGTGTCTATAATGTTCCAATTACGACATCCAATTTCTTCCAGAAATTCCGTGATGGAACAATACCTATTGGTATTGGTGATGGAAATACATATATTCAGTTAAAATATGCAGCTCCTGAACTTGCAGGACAATGGGGAGTCTCCTTAATTCCTGGTGTTGAAGTTCCAGTTGATAGTGGCTCATGTCCGACATCAGACATGCTTGATGATGGACGTTGTATTATCCGCTGGGATCCAACCTATGGTGTAAGCTCTGTCATCTTTAATAAGAGTAATAAAATTGATATGACATGGGCATATTACAAATGGTGGTTCTCTAAAGAAATTCAAAGTGATTTCACGTATCGTCTTCAAACATTACTTGGTGAAGAATTCCTTCATATGACAGCAAACCTTGAAGCATTTAAGACAAGTGCATGGCCAAGTGATACAAAAGATTACGTTCTTGAACAGTGGAAGTGGATCCGTACGACTGGACGTGTTCCTGGTGACTACTTACTTGAAAGAGAATTAAGTAATGCTTGGAATAGAGTTGTTAATGATGCAGTAAACCCAAGAGATGCGATTGATGATGCAGTCATCACGATCAACCGTGAACTTAAACGTAAATTAATTGAATTTGGATACTATCAGGATGGTGAACTCGTTAAACCTTTCATCGTCCCAACACATGAAAATATCCATCTTTGGATTGGGGGTAATGAATCATGAATATGAAACAGAAGAAGTTCTTTAAAAAAGCGATTGAATCCCCCTATTTATTCATTACGCCTTACGCTGTTTTATTTCTTTTAATTATCGTTTTACCTGTTGTTGTTGCTATTCTTTTAAGTTTTACATCGTTTAATACGATTAATCCCCCTGAATTTGTCGGTTTCCAAAACTATATCGACATTTTTACAGGTGATACCGTATTCCTTCAAAAAGCGATATCAAATACATTACTCTTCAGTGTTGTCGTAGGTCCACTTGGTTATATGCTTGCATTCTTCTTAGCATGGATGCTTGCCCAAGTGACACATCGCTATAGAACATTTTATGCGGTGATCATTTATTCGCCATCCATCACAGGTGCTGTAATGATGGCCAATGTATGGCGCGTTCTCTTTAGTGGTGATGAAACAGGTTATTTGAATAGTGTTTTAATTCGCTGGTTTGGTCTCGATTCACCCATCCAATTTTTAAGTGATGCTCAAATCTTGTTTCCAATCATGATTGTCGTTGCCTTATGGAGTAGCATGGGTTTAGGGTTCTTAGCGATGTTAGCGGGTATTTTAAACATTGACAGAAGCTTATATGAAGCAGCAGCCATCGATGGCATGAAAAACCGTTGGCAAGAAATCTTTTATATTACGATTCCAGTTATTAAACCACAGATGTTATTCGGTGCTGTCATGTCAATTATCGGTACGTTTAACGCTGCAGGTTTAGCTTCAGCTTTATCAGGTGGGGCAACACCACCTCAATATGCAGGTTGGTTAATCGTGGATCACGCAATTGACTTTGGTTTTACCCGATTTGAAATGGGATATGCATCTGCCATCACCGTTATTTTGTTATTGGTTGTTGTACTCTTTAACAAGATAGCTTATAAATTATTTGGAGAGAGGGATTAATATGAGTAGCAAATCAGGAATCACATTCAACCCAACCTTCTTTTCAAAAAGCCAAATTAAATTCCACGTATTTTTAATGTTGCTTTCAGTGGTGATGGGTTTACCGATTGTTTTCGTTATTTCACATGCATTTAAACCCTATAATGAACTATTTGCATATCCACCAAGATTTTTTGTAAGAAAGCCAACCTTCCAAAACTTTACGAGACTCTTTCTATTCTCATCAGAATCTGGTGTACCGATTACACGTTATTTATTCAATAGCGTTTTAGTGACAACAATTGTCATCTTATTAACCATCTTAATTAGTAGCCTAAGCGCCTATGCACTCTCTAAACTAGAATTCAAAGGAAAAGAACTTTTCAATAAGATTAATACGTATAGTTTGATGTTTGTTCCTATTGCAGTTGCGATTCCACGTTTCTTAGTACTTATCAACATGGGTATTTATAATACGTATTTAGGTCATATCATTCCGCTTATTGCAATGCCTGTCGGTATCTTCTTAATCAAGCAATTTATGGATACAACGGTACCGAATGAACTCATTGAAGCTGCAAAAATTGATGGTGCGAATAACTGGCGAATTTACTGGAGTATTGCACTTCCTTTAGTTAAACCAGCAATCGTAACTGTTGCTATTTTCGCATTCCAAGTTGCGTGGTCGAGCTCTGATGGTTCGAACTACTTTATGGATAAAGAAACGTTAAGAACGTTGCCATTTTTCATGTCGACAGTGATTTCTCAACAAGGTAATATCGCTGTTACAGCAGGTGTTGGTGCTGCATCACAATTAATCATGTTCTTACCAAACTTGATCATTTTCGTTGTCATGCAAAATAAAGTCATGGCTTCCATGGCACATTCGGGGATCAAATAATGAAAAAGTCAAAGAAACTCATTTTTTTAGTCATTTTCATCGTTGGATTAATGGCTTCAACAATAAGCTTGTTTGTTGTTAATGCTGTTCAAACGCCTTATGTGACTTACACGATTGACCATGAAAGAGGATTAGTTCCAACATCGGATGCTTATGTTCCTAAAGGACAAGTAACAACAGCTGGTAACATTTCATTAAACACACCAGAAGAAGTATTTATCGATCATGAAAACTATATCTATGTCACAGACTCTGGCCATAGTAAAGTCTTTATCTATGATGAAAACTTAAACTATATTGATGAAATCGCGTATCTAGAATCAGAACCAGGGGCAAACGATGGTTTTTACGCAGTTAATAACGTTTATGTACGTGATAATCAAATCTATATTACAGATAGCTTTAGAGAAAAAATATACGTTTTTGATCGTGAGAAATCATTAAATAGAAGCCCTCAATATTATTTATGGTTAGAAGACGTTGATTTAAGTGACTCACTTACAACGGGAGATCTCTTCTATTTAAATGAGGCTATTGGGACAACAAACACCCCAATTGGTCATGCAGTATACTCTGTTGAAGTCATTGGAAAAAATGAGGATAACAGAGATATTATTCAAATCAAAGATATCGTAACAGATGAAGTGATTGCAGAAAAGACAGATCGTGTCGATTACATTGGTAAACTTCTCAACTGGGTCACTGCAGAACATCAATCTAAAACACTTCTTAGGTTCAACTTTTTAGCTGAAAAGAATGAACCAATAATCATTTTTGGTAAACCTTCAGCACCGATATTCCAAGAAGGTTATCCTTTTGCTCCACAGAAGATTGTGGTTGACCAAAGAGGTAACATGTATATTACAAGTGTTCAATCGAATAATGGATTGATCATGTTAAATAGTCAAGGTGAATTCTTAACATTCTTTGCGGGTAATCCTATTCGCTTACCTTTAGTCGATCAAATTAGAGCCTTGATGCTAACTGAAGTACAGAAACAAAAACTTCGCGTTGAGTCAAAGATTAGTATTGACTATGTAACAAGTATTGCACTGGATAAAAAAGGATTTATTTATACTGTTACATCAACACTTGAAGATAACGTCATCAAGAAATTTAACGTCTCAGGGAAAAACTATTTTAGTACCAATACCGTTGGATGGGTTGGTGCGGTTGATCTTTGGGTAGGTCAATATGGTAACGTGCTTGTTGTTGAAGATAACGGTTGGATTAATGAGTATGATGCAAACGGAAATTTAATGTTTACCTTCAGTATTAAATCTGTAGGCACACCTAAAGAAGGTTTACTTGTACTTCCAAGTGGTTTAGCTGTTGACCAAAGAGATCGCTTAATCGTTGTAGATAGGGGTGGTAAAGCCATTCAAATCTATGAACCAACAGCATTTACTCAATCAGTTCATCAAGCGATGACAGATTATCAAAACGGTAATGTTGATAGCTCGATTGAACAATGGAATAACGCTTTAGGATATTCCACAGTTTTTGATTTAGGTCATATTGGTCTTGGTAATGGTTTTGTTCGAACAGATAATTATGAAAGAGCATTAGAAGAGTTTGAATATGCATCTTACCGCTTTGGTATGAGTAATGCGATGTGGCAAGTTAGACAAACTTGGCTTGAAAGTAATTTGAATAAAGTCTTCTTAGTTTTACTTATTGTTGTCGTTCTACATTATGGATTAAAGATTTATGATAATAAAACACATCATATTAGAAACACCAAAAAGAAAGTATTAGCGTTCTTAGCAAGATCAAGGACACTCCTTGAACTCAGTTATGTCCTAGAGTTCTTGAAACATCCATTGGACGGATTTTATCGTGTTAAGCATAATAAGAATATATCCGTTAGAACAGCTACATTAATCTTTGCTCTCTTAGCGTTTATTCTAATCATGTATTATTCATTTACCAATGTCTTATTCTTACCTACTGGTCAGATTAACGTTTTATATCAAATCAGTATTTTTGCAATTATCCTAACGTTATGGGTAGTAGCAAACTATTTCGTTTGTTTGATTAGTGATGGTGAAGGATCCTTTAAACAGGTCTATATTTCAACAGCATTAAGCTTCTCACCCCTCTTAGTTTTTGCTCCTATCATGATTGCATTAAGTAATGTATTGACCTATCAAGAAGGTGTATTCTATTCAATTCCATACACGATTCTCTTTATTTGGACAGCGATAATGTTCTTTTTCATGATTAAAGAGATTCATAATTATGAAGTTGGTGAATCGTTTGGTGTTATCTTCAAGAGTATCTTTACGATGCTTATTATGGGGGTATTCCTATTTATCATCTATTCACTTAATTCTCAAATCATCAATGTGACTGAGCAAATTATCAGGGAGGTGATTCAACGATGAAGAAGATCATTTCCATAGTTTTAATTATTGCGGTTGTTATCTTTACCATCATATTCGTGAATTACCGACAAAATGTTGGTTTTGATGCGAATGCTCTCGGATTAGAAGAAGAGGTTTCCTTAAGTAAAAATGCTTATGTTGAACAGCCTAATAAACCACTTCAAACATACAATATAACCATTCCTGATCGTTTCATTGAAATTGCTGAAAATGATAATCTAACACTCTATTATGAACCAGATACACTCGCGATTGCACTTCGTGTTTTAGATAATGGCTATGTATATAGTTCATATGATTTTAATGATACGTTTGCGGGTAAATCTACAGGTATCGTTAACCCTATTAAATCAGGTGTTACACTTGATTTATATAAAGAAACGACACCCGTTTCGATTGCTTACTTAGATACCCCACAAGTTTTGGGTAGTACAAACCAAAGAGCAGCGATATCATCTTATGAAGTTACTGAAAATGGGATGATCATCCATGTCGATTACAATCACCCAGAAATTATGATTAAATTTGATATTCATATTAGTCTTAATGATAAGACATTATCTTATTATGTTCCTTTTGAAACGATTGATGAATATAACCCAAACAACTTTGATAACACAAAGCAGTTTTATCTTTTAAGAAATATAAACCTATTTCCGTATTTTGGCTCTGTTAAGTCAAAAATTGATGGATACGTTGTCATTCCAGATGGTAGTGGCGCACTTGTTTCCTTAGAAGCAAATCCTAAAAATAGAGTCACATATTCACAAAGCGTTTATGGATCAGATCGTGGTTATGAAACATTAACGAGATCAGAAAGAGTAAGAAGTGTTAAAGATAATCAAAGAATTACACTTCCCATTTATGGTGTGATTCATGATGTTGATAATACAGGATTTCTTGCCTATATTGATGAAGGTGCATCCTATGCAGATTTAAACTTTAAGACCGCTGGAGTTGTGAATGATTATTACTACACCTATTTCTCGTACCGCTATAGACGTACCTATGAACAGTATCAGTCAAGAGCAAATGAGAACCAGTTCCGTATCTCATTTTCACCAGAAAAACATCAGTTTAACCTAAAACAATCCTTCCTCTTCTTAAGTGGCGATGAAGCTGATTATGTTGGGGTTGCGAAAAGCTATCAACAGATACTTCTTGATAAAGGATTGTTACAAGAATCAAAACGAAAGACACATCAAGAAGTTCCTTTCTCAGTAAGTATTGTTGGTTCTGATATCACTTTAGGTATTATCCAAAATAAAGCGCTTGAAATAACATCATATAAGCATACAAAAGAACTAGCTCAAGCACTCGTTGAAGATGGGTATGAATCCTTAATCCTTCGCTATATGACTTATAACATGCGTACCGATCAATATGAGTTTTCTCGTACGAAAACAACCGGTAGCAAAAATGATCTAAACGATTTACTTGAATACTTAGATGAAAATAACATCGAGTTTTCACAATATTATGATTATGTTCGCTATTATGGTTCCAAGATGAACTATCTTGCACAATCCCTAAGTAGAAGACAAATCAGTTACAGACAAACATCTTACATGTTTTATACACACCAGGTCGTAAGACCATCCCTTTTTGCAAGTATGGTTTCAAATGATATCAAAGATCTTAATAAGTATGATATCTCTTCTGTATCTTTAGATAGCTTAAATAAAGGTATATTTACAGGCTATGATGACAGAATGGTTTTCCGTACAGAAAACATTTCAGATATCCAAAAAGCACTTGATGTCTATGAAGAAAATGATATCAGTATGGATATTTATCAACCAGATGAATATTTATATCGTTATGTTTCTTCATATCTTGGTGCACCACTTAGTTCATCAAACTATTCATTTACCATGGCAGCAATCCCATTAGTTCAACTTGTTTTATCAGGCTATGTCGATTTCTATGCGGATTATTTAAACTTCATGAGCGATACAGAGTACTCCTTACTACGTATGGTTGAATTTGGATTATATCCATCAGCAATCATTACTGACCAATCAGCTTATGTCCTTAAAAAGAGCAACATGAGTTCCATTTATATCAGTGATTACGGCTTACTATCAAGTAAATTCCGAGATTTTTATGATTATATGTCACCTGGTTTAACTGAAACGATGAATCAAACGATGGTCAATCATCAATTTATTGCAGAAGGTGTCGTTAAAGTAACCTATAGTCATGGTGTTTCCATCATCATTAACTATACCAATCAAGACTTTAATTACTTGGGTAAAGTTGTTGGTGCTTCCTCATACGAGGTGATCATATGAAAAAGTGGATCAATGATTTTTGGCAAAAGAAAGTCACTATCGCAAACAAAAATGCGATTATAGGCTACTTATTTGTCCTACCATGGATTCTTGGATTCTTTATCCTTGTCCTATATCCATTTGGTAGAATTATCTATTTTGGATTTAATAACGTCAGTCTTTATCAGACGACATATACGTTCTCGTGGATAGGGCTAAGAAACTATGAACGTATCCTTTTAGAAGATATTGACTTTGTCATCCAAGTTCAAAACTTTGTTGTTAGAGCCATTGTCTTTACACCAGTAATCATTACCCTATCGATTATTTTGGCTATATTATTAAATCAAAATTTCAAAGGTAAAGGATTCTTCCGTATGATTTTCTTCCTCCCCATCATTATTTTGAATGGTGAATTATTAAACACCATCAGCAGTTATGGTGGTATGGATATTAATCTAAGTAGACTTGTTTTAGATATTTTGACAACGCTCATACCATCTTCGGCAGTCGGTATCTTTATCTCCATTTTCGAACTGATTGTCGAAGTGCTATGGTATACAGGCGTTCCTGTTTTAATCTTTTTAGCGATGCTACAAAAGATTGATCGTTCACTTTATGAAGCGGCACAAATGGATGGAGCGAACGGATGGAGTATTTTCTGGAAGATTACACTTCCTGCAATCTATCCAGCGGTGAGCGTATCGATTATCTTTATCGTTGTCTTCTTAGCTAACTTTGATGGTAATCCGATCAATACTTTAATATTGTCATCAAGAAACGATGGTGCGAGACGTGAAGGTTACGCATCAGCGATGGCAATCATTTACACCGTCATTCAAATTATTGTCATCAGCTTGTTATATTTAATCACGCGTGATAGACAATCGAAGGAAGGTGCAAAAGCATGATTGAAAGCATCCAAAACAAATGGCTTGAAATCAAGAAGAACAAGCAGAAGTATAAAAAGATCTTTTTAGGTCAGGGCGAAAATAAAGGTCTTCTTTATAAAGTTGGTGTTTATTTCCTTGCTATATCGTTTGCATTCGTCTTCTTGTATCCGATTTTCTACATGTTTATGATTTCCTTGATGTCAAATACCGATTTAGTAGACTCTACGGTTATGTGGATTCCTACAAAACCATATTGGAATAACTACCGGTTTGCTTTAAGGGGATTAGGTTTAAATATCACTTTTATTCAGCATATCATCAATGTCTTCATTTTAAAGAATCAACCCAATGTTGACATGGGTATTGAAACGATGAAAGTGATAGTTTTAGTTCTCATGGGACCACTAGTCGTACTCATCGGTCGAATCTATACACCTCAAACAAAGAAATTAATTATTGTTGCAAGTGCATTATTTGTTCTATTCATGATTTTACCAAAGAGCTATGTCGATAGCTTATATGTCGCAGGCACAACAACATTTGTAACAGTCATCAGTAGTGCGATTATTGGTTATGGTCTTGCAAGGTTTAATTTTAGGGGTAAGAAACTCATCATGTTTTTGATGATTATCGTCTATATCCTACCCAAAACATTACTCTTCATTCCACTTAGTATCATGTATGGTTCTTTAGGAATTAAAGGTACAATGTTTGCTTTATGGGGACCTGCAATCCTTGGACAAGGTATGCAGTCAACATTCTTTATTCTCATTTTCTTCCAGTTTTTTAGAATGATCCCAAAACAAATTGAAGAATCAGCACACGTCGATGGTGCTAATCCATTCTATATTTTCATTAAGATTGCTGTTCCAATGGCACTTCCTGCATTCGTAATTGCACTTACCTATAGTTTTGCAGTGAACTGGAATGAACTCTTCTTCACAAACGTCTATCTCGAAGGTAAAATTAAGACGATTCCCATGCTACTCCAACAATTAAGTAGTGTTTGGGGATCAGCTGCAGATTATGCATCTGGTGGAGATTTCGTCAATATTGACTTTACCGAATCGAAAGCATTCTCTGGTACAATTCTTTCAATTATTCCAATTATGCTGATGTATGGGTTCATCCAAAAATACTTTATTGAAAGTATCGATAGAGCGGGAATCACAGGTGAATAGTATCACACGTTGTTAAATCATATTTATGAATCAAAAGCATTGATTGAAGCTAATTCATCAATGCTTTTTGCTTTATATGATATAAACTACGTTTATAGTTTAAATTTTTTCTCATAAATTAACATAATATTACGATAGCGTTCTCATATGAACGAAGAGTAGAAAATCATGATAAAATAAGAGTGTATAAACTACGAAGGAGAAAGACATGGGCACGTTATTTTTAACAAAGGAGTCGTTTAAAAAAGCATTTATTGATTCTTTAAACGCAAAATTTAATGTTGGCATCGAACAATCGGATGTGAACATGCGCTATACCGTATTAGCAACTCTTCTTAAAGAAGATTTTTTAGAGAAAAGAAGTAAGACAAAAGCATATATTCAAACAAACAAAATGAAGAAAACCATCTATTTTTCGATGGAATTTTTAATGGGTCGCCTCATTACAAATAACCTCTACAATAGTGGGTACTACCCAATAGTTAAAGAAGTTTTCGATGAATTTGGTTTTAACTTAAACGAAGTCGAAGAGTCTGAGGTCGATGCTGGATTAGGTAATGGTGGCCTGGGAAGATTAGCAGCATGCTTTATCGATTCTGCAGCATCTTTAGGATTACCACTGATGGGAAATAGCTTACGTTATCAACACGGATTTTTTCTCCAAGATATTAAAGACCATAAACAGGTTGAACTCAAAGATCCTTGGTTAGAACAACCCTTTATTTGGGAAGAACGTAAAGATAAGGAAGCCATTGATATTCCTCTTTTTGGTTATGTTGAACATACGAAGTTAATTAATCCTCAGTGGATTAAAGCTGTCCCTTATGATGTTGATATCATTGGTGATCAAAACAATGTGGTTAACACACTTCGTTTATGGAAGACAGAACCATCCGATAAACAAGTGATTCGAAGTGAAGAATATATTAAGATGACCAATAACATCTGTGATTCACTTTATCCAGATGATTCAACAGAAGATGGAAAAACACTACGTTTAATTCAATCCTATATCTTTAGTGCAGCTGGTGTTAAAGCAGCAGTGAATGAATTAAAATCATGGGGAATTTCTGTTAGAGAATTTGCGAAGTATTACACATTCCAAATCAATGACACGCATCCAACATTGGTCATTCCAGAAATGATGCGTATTTTAATGGATGAAGAAGGCATTGGTTATGAAGATGCTTGGCATATTACGACACAGACATGTGCATTTACAAACCATACGATTTTATCTGAAGCTCTTGAAAAGTGGAATATTCAAATATTTAGAAACCTTTTACCAAGAATTTATGAAATCGTTGCAGAAATGAATCGTCGTTTCAAATTTATTTTGGAATCTGATGGACGTTTCAACAAAGAACAAATCTATATGATGTCACTCATTGGTCAAAACCATGTGCGTATGGCACATATTTGTATATATGGTTCATTTTCTGTGAACGGGGTTGCTGAACTCCATACAAACATCTTAAAGATGCAAGAAATGAGAAATTTCTATCAACTTTATCCATTTAAGTTCAATAATAAAACAAACGGTATTACACACCGCCGTTGGCTCATGCAAACCAATCAAGAATTAGTAAGTATTCTTGATAAACGCATTGGTACTTCATGGCGTAAAGATTTAACACAACTTGTGAAGTTTGACCAATTACGTTTTGATCGTGATACACAGTTTGAAGTTGATTTGATGAAGCGTGCGAAAAAACAAGCATTAGCAGATAAGATTTATCTTGATACAGGGGTTAAATTATCTGTTGATAGCATTTTCGATATTCAAGTGAAGAGATTACATGAGTACAAACGTCAACTTATGAATATTCTCCATATCATTTATGTCTACCAAAGACTTAAATCAGATCCCACATTTAAGGAATCTTATTTCCCACATTCATTTATCTTTGGTGCAAAAGCAGCACCATCATACCATATGGCAAAAATGGTGATTGAGTTAATCGATACAGTAGCTGATGTCATTAACAATGATAAAGATACAAATGAATTATTAAAAGTTGTTTTCGTTAGAAATTATAACGTGACCTATGCAGAATACATTATGCCAGCTGCTGATTTATCAGAACAGATTTCTACAGCAACCAAAGAAGCATCTGGAACTGGTAATATGAAATTCATGATGAATGGTGCAATTACCATTGGAACAATGGATGGAGCAAACGTTGAAATCGTTGACCATGCAGGTTTTGAAAATGAAGTGATCTTCGGTTTATCTGCTGAAGAAGTCACAAAGATTTATACATTCAATCATTATCGTCCACGTGAAATCTATGATAATGATGTGAGATTACAAAAGGTCTTCCAATTTATTCGTAATTTAAAAGGAAATCCACAGCATTTCGATTATATCTTAAATGCATTGCTTAACTCAGATTACTTCCTCGTGATGAAAGATTTTGATGCCTATGTGAAAGCACATGAAGTTGCTAATAGCGCATATAAAAATCGCACACGCTGGTTAGCAATGTCAATTGCGAATATCGCAAATTCAGGTCATTTCACCTCTGACCGCACTATCAAACAATATAATGACGAAATATGGAAATTAAAAACCATTACATTATAAGGAGTGTTGAATAAGATGTCAAAACATACTGATCTTAATTTAAGAACCAAGACGATTTATCAAGTGTTCCCAAGACAATATGACGAAAGTCATCATTTTAACGGCGTAACCAAAGATCTTGATCGCATTAAAGAGATGGGTATTGATATCATCTACCTATTACCAATTCATCCCATTGGAGAAAAAGCAAGAAAGGGTAGTGTCGGTAGCCCTTATGCGATTTCGGACTATTTTGCTATTCATAAAGATTTAGGTACTTTAGATGATTTTAAAGTGCTTATTCGTGAAGCGCACAAACGTGATATGAAAATCATGATTGATATCGTGTTTAATCATACATCACGTGATTCTGTTCTTGTTAAAGAAAAACCCACATGGTTTTATAAAAATAGTCAAAATGAATTTGCCAATCGTGTTGGTGATTGGAGTGATATCACAGATCTCGATTTTAAGAATCGTGAAGTTTGGGATTATTTGATCAGTGTTTTATGTTATTGGGCAAAATATGTCGATGGATTTAGATGTGATGTTGCCCCATTATTACCACTTGACTTCTGGATTGAAGCACGAAAAGAAGTGTCAAAGGTTAATCCTAATTTGATTTGGTTAACTGAATCTGTACATCCAGGATTTGTTAAATATTTACGTGATTTAGGCTATGAATGTTCAAGTGATGGAGAAATGTATCAAGCCTTTGATATTTGTTATGACTATGATACATTTGATCATATGCTTAAATACTTAAAAGAACCGGAACATTTATCTGTTTGGATGGATGAAATCGAAAGACAAGAAACATGTTATCCAAAAAACTATATTAAGTTAAGAAGCTTTGAAAACCACGACCAAGAAAGACTTCGTATGCATACAAGAGATGAAGCTCATTTTAACCAAATGCTTGCATTAAGTTTCTTTTTACGTGGTATTCCAATGATTTATGCGGGTGAAGAACATCAGGTAACCCATCGTCCTACTCTATTCGAGTATGATCTAATTCCTTGGAATAAAGGTGCTTCTATTGAACCATTTATTAAACGTTTAGCATTATTTAAAAAACAACCCGCATTTGCTTATGGTAATTTTCATTTTCACCATAAGGAAAAAGCAGTTGTTATGTCATATCAGTATCAACATCAACTGATTGTTGGAATCTTTAATCTAGAACAAGAGATTACAGTTGATGTACCACTCATCGATGGTATTTATACCAATTACATTGATGAATCAGAAGTTGTTGTTAAGCAAGGAAAAATTTCACTTGATCACAAACCTGTGATCATCGATACACTAAAGGAACATTTAAGATGAGAGTATTTATTGATGATTTTGAGTTATTAAGAATTGAATCGAATGACTATATTTATGATATTTCCATCGAAAATTATCAGATTTATTGGTCTAAAAATGAAGGTATGAACCAATATTTTAAATTGGATCGTCCATTAGATTTACATCTTTGTGATAAGATTCGAATCAATCATCAAATGTACCCAATTGAAATTGGTCTTGTTACATTAACGGATGCTTTTGACAAGAAGTTTCGTTATGAGGGTGAGTTAGGTTCTATTTATACACCAGAAAAAACAACTTTTCGTGTATTTACACCAGTAGCAAAAGAAGTTTATGTCGTGATCTCAAACCAAGAATATCCAATGACCTATCATGATGGTATTTGGGAATTAGAATTAGAAGGAAATTTCAAAAATCAAACGTATCTATACAAAGTAAGACTTGTTGATCGTTTTGAATATGTTAAAGATCCTTATACGAAAGCAGCAAGTTCACTTGGTTCTCATATCATTGACTGGAATGAAGCTGAAAAGATTGAAAAATCACCCGTTGTTTTAAAGAACTATGTGGACGCAGTGATCTATGAAGGTCATGTGCGTGATATGAGTATTCATCTGGATGTTAAGCATAAAGGTCTTTATCAAGGATTGATCGAAGAAAGTAAAACACTTGGCGGTACGGTCTTAGACTATATGAAAGATTTAGGTGTGACACACCTACAACTTTTACCAATCTTTGATTTTGATGATGTCTTTGATGAAGATAAAAAACTTAAATACAACTGGGGATATAATCCGGCACAATATTTTGCAGTTGAAGGATGGTATTCAGAAAAACCTGAAGATCCTTTTGATCGCATTAATGCATTAAGACAAGTTATTAATAAGGCGCATGAACTAGGTTTAGGTGTGAATATGGATGTTGTCTATAATCACGTCTATGACATTAAAACATTCCCTTATAATGCTTTAGTACCAGGCTATTTTTACCGTCATGATCATGATCACAAAATGACTAATGGTTCTTATTGTGGTAATGATGTGGAATCAAGAAGATACATGGTAAGAAAACTGATAGTTGATAGTATCCTTCATTTTGTAGAGCAATTTCAAATCGATGGTTTCCGTTTTGATTTAATGGGACTTATGGATATTGAAACGATGCACGAAATTGAAAGTAGAGCACGAGAAATCAATCCTTCCATCATGCTTTATGGTGAAGGTTGGCATATGCCATCCGTTGTAAAACCAGAAGAAAGACCTCATATGGGAAATCAAGCGAGATTTCCTAAATATGGTCATTTCAATGACTTTTATCGTAACTTGATGAAGGGTGAACTTCATGGTCCAGGTATTGGTTTTACTCAAGGTAATATTCATCTACTCGGTAAAGCAATGCAAGCCTTAACGGGTTCTAAGCATATGTTTACATCACCCAATCAATCGATCAACTATGTTGAATGTCATGATAATTTAACATACTATGATAAACTTAAGATATCACCTTTGGTCAATCCAAATCATTACTTGATGTATCAAGATTTTGCAAATCATTTAATCGCAATCTCTCAAGGTGTACCTTTCTATCATGCAGGTCAAGAGTTTTATCGTTCTAAAAAGGGCGTTGAAAACTCTTATAATCACCCAGATCATATCAATCAGATTATCTGGAGAACAGAACTACCTCCTGTGCAAAAATTAAAAGAACTGTTACGTATTCGAAAAAAATATGCACTCTACCGGAAACCTCTTTATAGTGATGATGTAACTATTAAACACCAAAAGAATTTAATCGTTTATACACTTGAAGACAAGAAGACCAAGTTAGTTCATTACATCAAACCAGATTTTATCAACCAAAAAATCAAATCGGGTGATGGAAAACTGATCTTTAGTTCCCAAGTTGCAAGCATTGATACGAATTCTATCAACTTAGAGTATCCCGGAGTTTATATTGTCTTATATAAAAAATAAAGGAGCCCTTTATGCGAAGCATTCATGAGAAAGATGTACAAGATTTTTTGATGGGGAATCATGATCATGCGTATCGTTTTTTGGGTTCGCATTTACTAAAAAATGAAGAAGGCTTCGTCTATGCAACCGAGTTTACAACGTATGCTCCGCATGCATTGGAGGTCAAACTCATTGGATCATTTAACCGCTATAATGGTTCAAATCATGTATTAACGAAAATCCATCATTTAGGTTTCTTTCGGATTGAAATTCCTGGAGACTTAATGTGGGCTGACTATAAGTATGAAATCTATACACCATCTGGTAAAGTTTTGCATAAAGCAGATCCGTTTGCGAATTATGCAGAAGTAAGACCAGGAACATCTTCTAAAGTAGTTCAACTTGATGGCTATACATGGCATGATCAAGATTGGTTATATTTAAAGAAGAAGGTCTATCAAGAACCGATGTTAATCTATGAAGTACACTTAGGTTCATGGAAAAGAAAGTTTGATAAGTTTAAACCGTATAATGAGATTGTTGATGAATTGATTCAATATGTCAAAGATCTTGGGTTTACCCATGTTGAATTACTCCCTATTTATGAACATCCCCTAGATGATTCATGGGGATATCAAGGAACTGGATACTTTGCACCAACGTCACGTTATGGTGTACCCATGGATTTCATGTATTTCATTGACCGGATGCATCAAGCAGGTATTGGAGTTATCATGGACTGGGTTTTAGGCCATATTTGTACAGATTCACACGGCTTATCTTACTATGATGGTTCACCTCTTTATGAATTTGAAGCAAAAGGTTTAAGAGAAAATGTCACATGGGGAACAAATAACCTTGACTTTTCAAAAGGGATTACACGAAGCTTCATGTTATCTGCACTTCACTTTTGGATGGAATACTACCATGTTGATGGCTATAGAATTGATGCTGTATCCAATTTGATTTATCATCTTGGAAATAAAAACATGGGTGTTAATCAAGATGCCATTTCATTTATGAGACAATTATCGTTTGAACTCTTTAAAATCGATGATCGCGTTTTATTTATGGCAGAAGATTCAACCGATTATCCAATGGTTACACATCCTGTTGATAGCGGTGGTATTGGATTTAACTATAAATGGAATATGGGTTTTATGAATGATGTCTTAAGATATTTCAAAGAAGACCCGATTAATCGAAAATACCATCATGACAAGATTACATTTGGACTCATGTATGCGTTTAATGAACAGTTTATCCTACCTTTTTCACATGATGAAGTTGTTCATATGAAAGGTTCACTCATCAATAAGATGCCAGGTGATTACTTTCAAAAGATGGCAAACTGGAGACTTTTGATGACGCTTTGGATGACATATCCTGGTAAGAAATTACTCATGATGGGTCAAGAGTTTGCTACATTCTCAGAATGGGCATTCCAAAAAGAACTCGATTGGTCTATTTTAAAGTATCCGGCACATGATTCTGCAAAACGATACTTTCATGATTTAGCACATGTCTATAAATATCATCCATCTTTATATGCGCTTGACCACAATCCATCGGGTTTTGAATGGTCCGTTGTTGATGATAAAGAACAAAGCGTCTTCGCATATATTAGAAGAAGTGAAGATGAACATGTCGTTGTGATTTTGAACATGACACCTCAAGTTCATGAAACCTATGAAATAGGCGTACCTAAAGCGGGTACTTATGTTGAAATCCTAAATAGCGATAAAGATATTTATTATGGTAGTAATCAGTATAACGGGTTACCACTTAAGACCAAACGAGGAGTTAGAAATCAGTTTAAGAACTATATAACACCAAGACTTGGTCCACTATCTGGTATGATCTTAAAATATAAAAAATAACACAAAAAAAGTTCAGTGATTAAACTGAACTTTTTATTTGTCATTCATCATAGGTTTTTTCGTTGTATTTCGTTCAATTAATTTCACATCGATAATATCATGGAAACTATTGAGTTCAGCATTTCTAATTAAACGTGTGAGATTGATAAATGATTGTTTACCCATGTAGTTGATTGATTGATGGATTGTTGTAATCGAAGGAGTTGCCCATTTAGAATAAGGTGTATCATCATATCCAATAATGGATACATCATCTGGAACTTTTCTACCTATTTTTTGTAAGATGTTCATCGTTGCAAATGCTAAGGTATCAGAGAAGGTAAATATACCATCAACATCCATGTTATTTCTTAGGATTTCTTCGATTAACTTCGTATTTGGATTGATTAAATCAAAGTCAAAGATATCAACAAACATATCGTGTTTTTTAATTTCATTTAGAAATCCAATTGTTCTTTCCATCGTGGTTAGAAGAAATGATGGACCGCGGAAAACTAAAATATTTTTTGCACCAGCTTCAATTAGACGCTGTGCAGCAAGTGTTCCACCTTTGACATTATCTGAGGTAATGGAAGGAATATTTTCATCTAAAATATGGTCTACTGTAACAACAGGAATGTTTAATTCGGATAACTTATCTTTATTTGAGAAGTTGGATGCGATAATTAAACCTTCAACGTTATATTGTTCAAAGAATTTAAGGTATTCAAGTTCGCGATCTGGGTCATCTTGTGTATGACAAAACATAATTTTATATCCATAAGCTGCAGCTTGTGACTCAATACCTTCTAAGAGTTCCCCGTAAAATGAAGGACCAATATGAGGTACAATAACACCAATAATTTTTGAACTACGATTGGTTAAGCTTCGTGCAAGTTGACTTGGGACAAATCCAATTTCTTGAATAATTTTATTGACTAATACTTTGGTTTCTTCATGTACATAACCTTTTTGATTAATGACTCTAGAAACAGTGGATACACTCACATTCGCTTTTTTAGCTACATCTCTAATTGTCGGTTTCATCTATGATACCTCCCTAAGAACCATGTATTCATAACTTCTTAACTTGATTGTATCACGAAGCTCGATGATTACATCAGTGAATAAATTCTTGTATCTACCAACTAAATCAGTAGTAACATGAATGATATGTTCTTTTTCATCTCCTAAGATGACAATGATCCTATCTTTTTTACCTTTCTTTTCAAAGGCTAAAACTTCAAAATCAATGAAGTCATAATCAGGTGCACTAAAGACTTGATATTTTTTTCTTAATTTGATCAACTTCTTAACAAATAAGAAGAAGTCTAAGTCTTGTTCTTTTGGATCCCAAGTCATGGTGCGTCTGTTATCTGGGTCATGTTCACCAGTAAGTCCGATTTCATCTCCATAATAGATATTCGGAGCTCCAGCAGATAAGAACATGATTAAGTAAGCTAATTTAACACGTCTAGAATCGTCTAAAAGACGTCTTTTAATACGGATTGTGTCATGGCTTCCAACGAGATTAAACATGTTTTCAATCACGTTTTTAGGTGTTAATGCGAGATAGTTTTCGACCATATCTTTAAACGTTTCTAAATCGATTTTGTGTTCTAGATATTTCCATAAAGGAATACTTAAATCATAGTTCATGACTGAATCCATTTGATCACCACGTAACCATGGAAGTGATGAATCCCAGTTTTCACCTAAGATAAATGTATCCTTTTTAGTATTTCTTGAAACTAATCTAATCTGTCTTAAAAAGTCATGTGAAATCTCGTTTGAGACATCTAAACGCCAGCCATCAATATCGTATTCTTCTATCCAATATTTAACGACATTTAGTAAATATTCATTTGCGATTGGATTTGATGTATTCCATTTAGGCATATAAGGCGTGTGAGCAAATGTTTTATAATTTAATGTGATACCTTGTGTATTCATTGGCTTATTAAAGCCATTTAATGGGAAATTAACAACAGGGTAATCGGTAATGAAGAAGCAGTCTGAATACTTACTATCCTTACCATGTTTAATCACATCTTGGAAAAATGGATGATCATAACCCGAGTGGTTAAAGACACCATCAAGCATAACTTTAATCCCTCTCTTATGAGCTTCTTGAACAAGGAGTTTAAAGTCTTCGTTTGTTCCAAATTGAGGGTCAATTTGGAAGTAATCGATCGTGTCATATTTATGTGCACTGGGTGCTTTAAAGATTGGTGTAAAGTAGATCCCATTAATCCCTAAATCATGTAGATAATCCAGTTTTTTGATGACTCCTTTGATGTTTCCACCATAGAGTTCATGGTTATGTACAGGAAGTTTTCCCCAAGGAAGTTTACTCGTTTTTTCTTCAGCATAAAAACGGTCCATAAAAATTTGATACCAAATTGTATCTTTTACCCATGTTGGTGTTTGGTGAAGGTCTTCATGATTTAAATAGGGGAAGTTATAATACTCTGATAAATCATAAAGTTCTGATCTTTTTGACATATTAGATAAATCTTGTATACGTTTTGGACCCATCAAGTATGTATTCATTCCATCATCAATTAAAAATGCATATTTCGAGCGAAGAAAAGGTGGTCTGATTTCAGCAAAATAATAGTCAAAATCCCTCGACTTATATCGGTTAATCATGACAGACTTTTCGTGAACCCATCCTGTATCTTGATTACTTTGATTCTTCCAACTGAAAGGATCCCCCCAGATGAGGGTAACGCGCTTTAAGTCGTTTTTTGCACTGCGAAGCAGAATATGTAATGTCTTTTCATCGTATGCATAAGCAAATTCCGATTTCGCAAAATGCAACAAGGCTAATTTATTCATGTTATCACCCACATCATTATAGCATATCAAGAT
>JAEWVV010000184.1 GCA_023458995.1 Bacillota bacterium | reverse complement strand
CTTAGGTTCTCAGTACATCATCGAAAGAGAATCATATTGGAAAAAAGTCTTAATGACTGAAAGCAAAGGGCTTAATTAACCATCATATTATAGGGTGCGTAAAACAAGTCAAGGGTGCGTGATTTCTGATAGGGGTGCGTAATTGTATCAAAATAGGTCAACAAACACATATTAGCAGAACAGTGTTGATACAATAGTATCGACAATATAGAATATGAAAATAGGGCCATAATCCCTTTTTTCTTTTTTATATACTACTATTTATAATAATAAAATCTATTAGCTTATAATACAATTAAAAATAATGAATAATAAAAACACGAAAGCATAATAAAAACACGAAAGGATAGGCTGAAAAAGTCGGATACTGTATCCTCATGAATTTGATATAAGTAACATGTTGCATAACATGTCGGTAACCACTCCGATCGTTATGCTACTTTTTTTATTTACATTTAGCTATTTTGTTTTGATTGCGTACTTAATCTAGCGGATGAACCCACTGGTAATTTGGATAGTGATTCAACGGAACAAGTTTACACATTGTTACGAGAAATCAATGCGAAGTATAAAACCACCTTCATCATCATTACGCATGATCGAAAGATCGCTGAATAGGCTGATCGCATCATTGAAATTAAAGATGGTCGAATCAAGATTGATGTCGTGAACTAAGAGAGACGAGAGTCTTTCTATTTTTACATAAAAATTAGCACTCAACTATTGACAGTGCCAATTTGATGTATTATAATATAGTTGAACTTGGAAAATAAGTTCAAGGACAAAATAAAAAAGGAGAGATGTTTATGTTGAGTTTACTCAAAAAAGATCGAGACTTCTTTGATAGCTTGTTCGATGAATTTAGAGTCGCACCATTTGGTAATGATGTCTCCATGAGAACTGATATCAAAGAAAATGAACATGGTTATGAATTAGCCATTGAAATGCCTGGTTTTGACAAACAGGATGTGAAAGTGAGCCTTGAAGAAGGGTATCTAATGGTGGAAGCTGAAAGAAAGCATGAAACCAATAACGATGATCCTAAAGGCAAATTTATCCGTCGTGAACGCTACTATGGTATCATGAGACGTAGTTTCTATGTCGGTGATGTTCACATGGATGAAATCAAAGGATCCTTTGATAAGGGTGTATTGAAGATTCAAATCCCTCGTGAATCCAAAAAAATTGAAACCAAGAAATATTTGGAACTAGAATAATGAAAATCGGAGCCCTATAATGCGGCTCCGATTTCTTATTTGCTCAGTATTGTGTACTCTTATTTAATCATTTATAACATTAAATCAGTTCAATAATTTCTGGTGTACTACAAAAAAATAGTGATTAAAAAGAGATGATGTTGGATATAGTAGACCGATATCGTCTCTTATTCTTTTATTGAACTGAGAAACTCAGGATTTGTTGAATATGACATATTAACTAAAAAAATCACAAATAGGGTGGTCAAAAGATACCTGATTTCTCCATATGTTGAAGGAGGTAATCTTTATGACAAAAAAAGAAAAAAGCAAATTAAAAAAAGTGAACTGATACCATTTTCTTGTACTTTTGGTTCTATGTAGATATTATATCATTCATTGTTCATTAATCTATATTGTACAGGAGAATAACCTCCTAAGGTAAGTTCGATTCTTTCGTTGTTATACCAATAAATGTAGTTATCAAAGTTTTCGGAAATTCAAAGATACTAAAATAGATGACGATATCATTAAAACTTTACTTAAAAGCACTATGGCAGCGCCTAGTGCATGTAACAAAAGGCCATGGGTGTCCTATGTCATTAAAAATAATGATTAAAAAGAACAATTTAGAATGGTAAGTAGATACTCCAATATCGATGCACCACTAATGATTATTGTTGCAGGAAATGATAAAAGATCATTAAATCATAGAGCTAATGATTTCTGGATTCAAGATTGTTCAGCAGCAATAGAAACCATGATCTTATCGGCAACTGAATTAGGACCTGGATCATGTTGGTGCGGATTATTCCCGAGGGTAACACCTGTTAAAAGGGTAAGAGAAATACGTAGACTAGAAGATTTCATCATACCTTTAACAATGATCTATATCGGTTATCCAGATGAAGAGAAAGAACCTCGTACCCAATACGATGTAAAAGAGTTCATATCATTGATTAGTTAGTTGATGTTTAAATTGATTTGATTTCGCATGAAAAGAGATCAATTTTTCTATTCAAAAAGAAAAGGAAGTATCCTTCAGTTTTTCCAGAAGGATACTTCCTCATTTTAATTTTATCGAGTACTTCAAAGAGCGAAATCATTCAAATTTTTATGATTTTGAAAAAGCATAGAATATAAATCTTCTAAGTTCTTCTGAATAGACGTAGTCAATGCGATTAATGTCAAATACATCATTGACTAGAATTTTCTTTGAAGCATCTTTGGTTGGAGCGTAATAGAAATCGTATTGACTGACGACTAAATCAAAATCACTAAGGATGTTCTCACCATTATAAATCGTTCCACTTGTAAGCAATGATCTTGGAGCCGAAATAGGGGGTAGGAGAGGAGTAACGCGTATTGTTCCTGTATTTTGATAGTATTCACCATCATTTCCTGTTTTTAGAATGACAGTATAGATTGATCCAGCATTTAAATAAACAACTTGATAATCACGATTCATTGAAGGAGTCGATTCAAAATACGTTATTGGACTACTATTAGGGGTACTATGGGTAATTTTTACACTACCTGTATACTTTAAGATGTATTCACCACTGTAAGGAACTGATAATGATAATGAATGTGTTTGATAATAAGGATAGGGGTTGAAATACTCGTTGATGTTCAAGACATTTTGTGTTGTACTGCTCCATTGTGCATAAAGAGTCATGTTCTTTGTTATTGAATTATTCGGATTAAGTAATTCTCCACCTATTGGTTGAGTAAACCATCCTAAAAAGAAATGATTCTTTCTTCGTGGCAAATCAGGGAATACAAGTGCGTTTTGATCATCAACCACACAGGATGTATTTGGAGTAATACCATCGTTAAAGTTAAAGGTCACGGTATATGTTTGAACTTGAGCAATTACTTCATAATAGATGACGTAATTGACATAAAGATGAATTGTAGATTCACTACTTTGAACTAGAGATCCATTCTCAATTTTTTTACCTTCCCCATTAGGTTTTGTGAACCAACCGCCATGGCGATAAGGAGATGGTGCTGGAGCAATAAAAAATTGATAAATTCGATCACCTTGATTGATATGAGAGTAACCTAAAACGTCATCAGAGGTAGAGTAATGATAGACGATGAGCGTATCATAAAATATGACTCCGGTTATGATATCAGATTTGACAATATTACCGGCAATATCTTCGAAGACAAGATATACATCCAGCAATTTATTGATTTCTAAAGGAGAACCATCAACAGTTTCATAGTATATGTTCGTGATATTTTCCATGAAGGAACTTGATGCTTCGGCTTCAAATTCAAAACCCTTTCCTTCTAAAAATACACTTTGAATATTAGGATCGGAAAGATAAGAAATAACGATATCTTCCTTGCTGTAAACTTTGATAAGTGACGTTTCGGCACTAATAACTTGACCAGCTGAATCGGTTGCAGTGATAACATAGACAACAGATTTTGATCCGAGTTTTTCATAGCCTGTTTTGAGTGAAATATCTACTGTAATCGGATCGCCAAAGGAATCAAATGCTTGTGTTGAGAAGAGTTTAGGAGTTATAAGTTGATCTTGTCTGATATAAGTAGGAGAAGTAAAGGATAAAGTAGGATTTCCTAGAATCTTGATCTCGAGTTGTTGGACTATGATTTGACCTGCTCGATCGATTGCTTCAATCTCATAAATGAGGATTTCACCTTCTATTTGTAGACCTTCAATATAAGTGAGTTTGACATCATCAATCTCATATCCAAAGGAATCAAATGCACGAACTCCTAAAGATTCCTTTGTAATGAATTCTCCTTCTGTGTAACCCAATTGACCACTAAAATCAAGTTGGATATCGTCATACAAATAGACATCACGAACAATTTCGTTGGTGTGATTTAAAGCATCACTTGTCATAAGCCGATATGTCTTAATTGGATAGGGTGCAGGTGTTATTTCATCTGTTGATGCCAGACCTAATGAAATTGACTTGTAGAGTAACGAAGAAGACTTATATCCGGTTGTAGTGATGAATATCCGGTAAATCTTATGTTTTTCCAAATTGACCCATAGGATAGTCATCTGCTCATCTGTTTCATAGGGTACGGTATTTCCATCATCATCTAAAATAATAATTGAAATATGAAAGTAATAATTGTCAACTTTAAACTGATATTTTGCAGAGTATTGACTCGAATAAGTAAACTCAATTGTCTCATTAAGGTTTGCTGATACATCAGTTCTAAAGTAATAATGAATAAGATGAGTGTAGGTATTTCTAGGGACGAGTAAAGCATATAAACTCATATCTTCTTGAATTTGGGTTGCTAAATCAAAACGATTCCCTGATTGATCTATCCAACCGACGAAATCATAATCTAATATAATAGGTTCCCGTGGGTATTCAAGATATCCATTGTGGGATGCTGTCATAACATAAAGGAGACGGTTCTCGTGATAAAAGGAAACCTGATGTGTGATCTCTTCCATGGTAACCGCTAAGTCTTGACCAAAACTATCTTTAGCAACTAAAGCGAAATCTTCTAGAGAAAGAACTTTATCACTTGGAACATGAGCATCAGATGCATCAATTGAAGGTGTACCATAGATTGCGATTGGGTCTGTGATGATTTCCCCTTGGATTCCCATGGAGTCAACCGCGTAAATGATCCATTGAACATAGTTTCCAGCTTCCATCGTTCCTTGATAAATTTCATAGTGTGAAATGTCAATCGGATGATTAAAACTATCTGTGAACTGAACTTCTAAGTATTCTATTGGATTTGTTTGCATGAAACTAATTTGTTTAATATTCTCATTATAAGAGCCATTGGGAGAACCGTATAGCAAAATATTATCTAAAATGACTGAGTTACTCATTTGGTATTTTCCGGTTGCTTTTAATTCTACCGATACTGTTTGACCACCTTCGAAAACACCGATAACTGAAACTAAAATGGGGATGATTGATCCATCAGAGTCAACTGCAGTACTTTGGAAACTTGATGCGTCAAATGGCTCAAGAATATTGATTTTTCGAATGGAAGAATCATAAATGATGGAAATACTATAAGGAATCCATTTGGCATAGAGATTTAGATCTTGACTAGGCATCGAGACATACTCATTTTTTACGGTTAATGTAGGATTTAAATACCAACCAGCAAAAGAGCAACCCTCTTTTTCAGGAGTAGTTTTTATTATTTCATCTCCTATATGATACTCTTGATCATCTAGGATATTTCCACCATTTGTATGATAGGTAATCCGGTAATGATTTGCTTCATATAAAGCGTATAAATTTACATCGTTAATAATCGAGTGTAAGGAAATTACTTTCGTTTGAAAATCTTCATCTAGGTACCATCCCATGAAGGTATAACCTTCCTTGCTAGCAGGTTCTAAAGTGATTTCTGTCTCGCTATAGAGGATGGTGTTAGGATTTTCTAGATGATTGGTGCCATCAAATAAATGATAGATTATTGATGATTCGATAGCTTCCCACTGAGCTTCAAGGTACAAATCTTCTGTAGTATGAAGTTCTACTGAATCCATTTCTTCACCCAGATAAGTCCATCCGATAAAGTTGTATCCTATTCGTGAAGGAATAGGCAAATCAAAAGTATCAAACATGGTGAATTGTGTAGGATAAGGTTCTTCTAAGAGACCTCCTTGGAGATCATAGGCGATTAAATTGTTTGCAATATTCCACTTTCCATAAAGTGAGATTGAGGAATCAATCTCGCCATCAAATATACCATCAAAAGGTAATTCAAAGAGTTCATCAAAGTACCAACCACTGAATTGATAACCATTCTTTTTTGGATGATTCAAAACAAATCGGTCTTCTATCGTAAACTCGGTTTGATTATCATTGAGTACATCATCAAGATGATATGTGATGTTGTATTTTATAGGGGCAAAGATTGGTTTTATGGTTGAATTTCCAAAGAGTTCATCTACTGTAGAAACGAGAATTCCACTATTGGTCTGCCATCCCACAAAGTTGTAATGCTCCATAGAAGCAGGAAGTAGCGAAAAAGGTTTGCCTTCTTCAAAACTGCTCGGATTATCTTCATGATTGATTGCACTTTCAGGAAGATTATATTGAATGGTATGAGCTATGGGTGCGTAAGCTGCATACAAAATCATATCATCAGTTTGATTCCAAGGATTTAATGTTTGACCGAATGAATTTAGATACTGTGTCCCTTGTCCATTGGGTTCGCTAAACCAACCCAAGATTTGATAGAATCGTTTGTAGGCGAAGGGATGAATTGAGAAGTGAGCATCATAGGTTGCTGTATAGACTACATTTTTTGCAGTGTTATAGACAAGTGGCTCACGTTGGGTTAATGTCATATTTAGATCAGATACTGGCGCCGTGATATTCGTTATAGGATTAAACATAGTAGCTCGAATATAGACATATCCTGGAGTGGTAACATTGATTTCCATTTGATTTCCATTAACTTGTGTTTCGAGTTTACCTATAGAATGTTGAACCGTTATTCTTAGATGGGACGTACTAGAAAACGGATAGTTTTGGAAAGATAATTTCAACTTCATGCTCGATGTTGCATAAAAGAGGTACTTATCCTGATTGCCATATAGGAATGGTTGATTCAACTCAATAATTTCTGTCTGACTAGGAATATCGATATAACAAGCAGTTAAGTATCGGTCTCCACTAATTGATTGATTTTGATTAACAAGGTATAGCGTAGAACAACTATTACTTTCAGTCCAACCGATAAAAATCTTGCCATCTCGTTTTGGTGGCGTAGGCATAATAATTTCTTCGCCATCCAAATATTCACGACTTTCAATAAACGGGCTACCACCATTGACTCGAAAGAAGAATCGTGCTGCAATGCCATCTGGATTGGTGATGAAAGTAACATTTGTCTTAATTGCTTTCCAAGAGGCATACAAATGATAATCATTACTTATGTTTTTGATTTGTGTAACGGAATTACCATTAAGTTCAGAATTGTCATACCAACCTAAAAATTCATACCCTGTTTTGGTAGGAGATAGTAGATTAAAAACTGTTTCAATAGTCGTATTTTGAATGTTTTCCTCATGGTTTGTTCCATTATTGAGATGATATGTGATCGAATATGATAGAACTCTCCATTTTGCATAAACAGAAATAGATCCGCCAGGACCCTTATTCCCAAATGGGATAGTGAGTGATTGATCTTGAAACCAACCTAAAAATTCATACCCTTCTCTAGATGGAGAAAAAAGCAGAAGACTACTTTCGATGGTATAGGTTTTGGGATTCTCAGGATGGTTTTGATAAGCATCTATATATTGAATTGGATATGACGTAGGTAAGAATTTTGCATAAAGATTCATTGACTGTAGATTTGTATAGGATGAATTGATAAATGGTGATTGAAAGTATTCGTCATAATACCATCCAATAAAATCATAATTGGGTTTTGTTGCATGAGGAAGAAAAATATATTCAGGTTGGTCGATACTAAAAGTAATTGGTTCAGTGGATAATACTTCCGCACCTTCCCCAGGAATCAATGTAATGGTATAGATTTTGGGTGTAAAGCGGGGTATTAATGTTGTATTACTCTTGACCTGAAATGTATATACTTCATTTTCTGAAACAAGTTTGCCATCTGTATCAAACCACCCAACAAAATCATAATGAGTTGGTGATGTCACAGTGATGGTCGTAAAAGTATTGTATTCTACAAGATGAGAATAATCAATGCGGGAAGGATAAACATTGTTCTCATATTCAAACGTAATTCGATAGTCTTTACCCTTCCAAATAGCTTCAATGATAATTTCATCATCATCACTAAAAGACCAGTAACCAGTGCTATCACCCAATTTATTAGTAACCCGATGATCTTGATAAGACCACCCATCAAAAAGGTAATGTTCTTGAGCATCTAGTGTGGGCCATTTAAAATTATCACCATAAGTTTGGGTTTTATTAATTTCACCAGATGGATGTATTAATTTGAATTGATATGCTTTCGGTTTGAATTGAGCATAAAGGCTATGACCATTAACTGGAATATAATTATCTAATGTTTGGGTGTTGCTTACAACTTGCTCTTCATTATTCTTAATAATCCAGTGACTAAATTCATAACCCTCTGGAGGAGTTAAAGTATTTTCTAATCCTTTTAAGTTACCACCGTATTCTACATGGAGAACTTGAGAAGTTGAACTTGATCCACTTGAATATAAGTATATAATCGACTGAAGAGGTCGAATAATTAATATTTGATATTGTTTGACTATCGTCGAATAAATCTCGTCAACAACTAAAAGGTAAAAGCGATTCTCAGCATGTGTTAAAGATAGATTCCCAATGATTTGATCATTTAAAGAAGGAGAAGAACTGATAACTACTTTCGTTCCTTTTGATGAAACAAATCTATCAATCAAACTGATACTTGTTTGATCGATTGGAACTTCATACTGGAAGGTTGATTGATTCAAGGTAAAATCATCAGGGAAAAACGTTATTGAACCCTCTATCAATCGTATGGAAACGGCTCCATCCTGAGCATAAACAACTTCTTCGCCATCTATGGTGAAAGTAATAACACCTTTGGAAATTGTTCCTTCATAGGCAACAACTTCTTCACCAAAGAAATCAAAAAAGAGTGTTATTTGATCGTCGTTGATGGCATATCTTCCAGTCATTCCGTCATCATCTAACCATTGATTCTTACTCTGAAGTTCAATCCATAAATCAGGCAGTTTCTCACCAGTATCATATTGGTAATATTTTCCTACCGTCTTAAAAGATGGAGTGCAAGAAACTAGAAATAAGACAATGATAATCAAGAATATGACCTTTTTAGAATTTCTCAATGTAAGTGTACCTCCATTTATATTCTCTTTTGTTATCTCAAGTATATTGTTTATAGATATGACTTGTTGTTTTGGAATCATAGTTTTCACACGTTTACTTTAGTTTATCTAGAAAACTTTATAAATCTATATTTAAAAGAAAACAAGATAAAAAGATATATATCGTGCAGAAAACATGAATAGAGTAAATTTGGTTCTTCTATGCTTGTCTATGTATGAGTTTTGATTATTACTTAATTATGTAACGTATATATTTCTTAGAAAATCAAGAAACCATTTA
>JAEWVV010000183.1 GCA_023458995.1 Bacillota bacterium | reverse complement strand
TTATCATTTCGTAAGAGACACCATTCGTTTGGCTAGTCTATTCGATGACAAAGATGCGAATGACATTTATGTAAAAGGTGAATACGGCGGATCACTAGCATGGAATGCTTTTGCAGTCATGACAATTAACAATACCGAAGCACCAGTCGTATTAGGCGATTTAGCAGCGAACAAAGCACGCGCTGATATCACCGACGTCATACATCGTATGTATAGTTATTTTGATGAAGATGGAAAACTCCAAATGTTTGAAGACCACGTTTCAACATACTATATTTTCAACGATGGAACAGTCGAAGCACCAGATTGGCGTTTAGCAACAACTGCTGAAAAAGCAGCATTTGATGCGGCAGCAGCTAATGAAAAACCAGTTACAACAAGAAATACGCATATTCGTATGAAGCTCGATGCAACTGATACTGATGGTTACAAACTAGAACCAATCAAGAACCTAAAATGGACATATGCAGATGTTGATGATGCAACAGCTACAGTTGATCAATTATCATTACTTCTTGATTATGATCCAAACCTAGTTACTATTCCAGCTGGTTGGATCGTTGTATCGTGGGGTACAAACGATAGAGATACAGCACAAAATGCTAAAACAGCTGCCTATATTAAATCAATGCCAACATTAATGCTTGATAGCACATTAGCACCAATGGAATATAAGTATACTGAACAAGCTCCAGTGTTTGGTCCAGAATTACTTGCAGCAGATGATGATAAGACAAACCCAGGTATCAACATCGTTATTGACTATAATGCTCCAGTCTTATTACCTAGTGATGTTTTTGCAACTTATGTTGATATGTTTGATGCAGAAGGCGATATCGTTAAACTAACTAAGAAAGTTAATTACGAAGTAGAATTATCATATGATGACGTCGTCTTAGAAACAATTACTTATACTTATAACACTGAAACAAGTACATATACTGCATCTGGTCCAGTTGCAGTTGTTAACTCACAAGATTTTGGTAAGATTTATACAGCTACATTCAGAGCTGTTAATCCAGAATTTCCAACATTAATTACTGAAGTTGAAGCAGAAATCGTTATTGGTGTTATGCCTCCAAAATTTGTTGGTGTTCAAGATCGTTTCAGTAATGAAAATGTTCCTGTAGACCTTTTAGCGGGTATTACAGCAGATAATGGTTATGGTGTTAATATTTCAGATTTAATTGAAGTAACATACCCAGCAAACTTTAACCAATTCAATCCAAAACCAGGCGAATATCAGATTGACTTAACATTTACTTACAACGTATTTATCGATGGTGAAAAACCAATGATCAACTTAAATGGTACTGAATTTGAAGCTACAATCGCTCCAAACGTTGTAGTGACCAACTTTGCTCCAGAAATCATCATTTATACTGATGTTACTAACTTTAAAACTTCAACATTCACATGGGGAAGTTCGGGTATCATTATTGAAGTTGGTGGAGATGGTAAGATTATTCGTACAATTAATAGAACCAACTGGGATTTAGTTGACGTCAATGGTAAAAACACTCCAGCAAACATGCAAAATACATTTGCTACATGGTTAGCTGATTTGACTCTTGAAGAGAATGGATTCTTAGTTGTTGTTGGTCGTACAACAGGCGCTGCAAATACCGCTGCTGCTGCATTACTTTATGATCAAACAGTTTCTTATGATACTTTAACATTCGTTCCTGATGTTGATGAAGATTTTATTAAGAATACTTCTTATACATTAACAATCGATGACGTAACAAGCCCAGTAGCAATCGTTGTTGATGAAAACTACACCATCGTAGAAGGTCAATATACAAATGTTAACCAAGCTATTCTAGCAAATATCGTTGCAATTGATAATGTTGACGGTAACGATGTTGCAATGTTTGTTTCTAACAATGGTGGTTTAGTAAATCTTACAACTCCAGGTGTTTACACAGTTGAAGTCACATTAGAAGATACTGCAGGAAATTCAACAGTTCAAACATTTGATGTCAAAGTTGTTAATGATGACAAAGCTGATGACATTGCTGCTCTAGAAGCTGACTTAGCTGCTGCTGAAGCTGCACTTGCTGCTGCAGAAGCTGATATCACTGCTACAGAAGCTGCAATCGCTGCTCTTCAAGCTAGACTTGATGCTGCTGAAGCTGCATTAGCTGCTGCAGAAGATGCAATTGAAGTACTTCAAATCGTTCCTGAAACAGGTTGCGGATCTGCTATTACTGGTGGTAGTGCAATATTCATTACACTAAGCTTAGCATTAGGTACATTACTTGTTGTATTTCTTAAGAAAAGAAGCTAACAAAAAGCATAACAATTAAAGCTATAATGAAGTACCCGACACTATCGGGTACTTTGTGTTAGCCTGTGCGCGCTCGCACATACGCGTGAGAGTTAAGTGAAAATTATTTTACATTTTCGAAAAACGGGAAATGCGTGGATGGAGCACAAGTGAAATTCGATATAATGGATGTGGCAGGTTCGATGTGATTAATGTCACTAATCCCTATTTTTGGAAGAAAAGAGGTCTAATACATGAAGAAAATTTTTGGATTGTTTCTGACGATAACACTTGCAATCGTTTTGGTTGCATGCGGTAATGAAGAAACAGTACCCCCAGCTGTTACAACTCCTTCAAATAATACAGCAAGTATTATTGTTGGTGGTGATATCACAATTAAAGTGGGCGAAACATTTGATCATTTGGATGGCGTAAGTGCAACGGATACAGTAGATGGTGATATTACATCGTTGATTACTGTTGATGGTCTTACAGCTGTTAATACAAATGCAGCAGGTAATTATACGATTACCTACAAAGTAACTGGTAGTGATGGCAAACAAGTTACTAAAACACGATTGATTATTGTTCTTAGTGCTACAGGTTGTAAAGTTCATGAGGATTTAATCAATGGTACATGCGTTAAACGTGCTCCAACAGTGATCCGCATTATGCATGGTGCACCATATGAAGTGGATCCGAATGACCCAAATTATTCTGGTACTGAACAACAAGCAAAACAAACAAGAGAAGCTCAAGTTGAAGAACAATACAACGTAGATATTCAATACATTGCTTATCCTTCAAATGCTCCATGGGGACCAGGACGTGTTGAAGCAATTGTTAATGCTTCAATCTCAGGTACTCATTTAGCTGAAATTTACTGGTCAGTTTCTGACTGGATTCAAAGTCTAGCAAAATCTGAAGCGATTGTACCTGTTGATAAGTATTTTGAAAAAGAAATCGGTACAAACATTAGAGAAGGTTATCGTCAAGTTGGATCATATCGTGGTCAAACTTACGGATTTGAATCAGGTCTTCTCACGGTATCCTCAGGATTATATTATAATGCTGACTTAGTTGCGAGCCTTGGTGTTCAAAATCCAACCCAAATGTTTTTAGATGGTAACTGGAACTGGACAACATTCGAAGCATGGGCAACAAGCGTTGATACAGCGTTAGAGTCATTAGGCGGTGAAAAATACGCGCTTGGTGGTATGTTCTCAGAATATGCAGAACATATGGTACCGCTCAATGGTGGTGCACTCATCAATAAGAATACAGAACGTGTTGCATTCAACCAAAACCCAGCTTTAAATACATATGCATTCTTAAATGATCTTTATACGAAAGGATTATTTGAACTTAATCCAGCGTATGACTCAGGTTCTGCAGAATGGTTAACAGGTAATGTTGCGATGTATCCTGGTCAATTATGGTTTGTTACTGCGGATAACCGTTGGGGTCAAGTACCATTTGAATTAGGATTTGTTCCATATCCTGTTTCACCAACATTCACAGGTGCTTATCAATCCCCAGTTTCTGGTGTTGCAGTTTATCACGTTGCTAGTGGTATGACACCTGAAAAAGAAGAACTTGTCTTCAAAGTATGGAATGAACTTCAATTATGGAAGACAGATGCACAATATCAAACTGAATTTGAAAATACATTATTAACGAAGTTTGATGATGAATCATACGTAGAAGCATATCTAGAAATTTATGACAATATTTATTTGGATTTAATTAATGCTGTAGGCATTGGCGCTTATTCAGAACAGGGTTGGCGTAGAAACATTAACTTAGCGATTAAGGAAGGAACTTATCGTACAGTTATGGATAGTATCGCACCCAATTACACAACCGCTTTAAAAGATTATTTAGGAAAATAGTGAGTTATGATCCCCCCCTCACAACACTAAGGGGGGGATTGTTACAAAAAGGAGTGTTCACGTGAAAAAAACTGTTATTATTTTGCTATCTCTTGGTGTATTGCTGATCACATATCTTGTGGTCGATTTGATAGTGACATCGTTAAAGCAAAACACACTTAGTTTTAATCAAGATTCGACCGATGTAATTGATATTTCAGATTTAGCTTATTATGAGCAGTCTGATTATTATCAGTATACAAAAGCCTATAGCGAAGTTTTTCCTAACGTTGAAAACATTCTTTTGTATGGCTATGACTATAAAAACTCAACAGAACCTGTTGATGTTCTTTCAACATATGAAGGTAAAAATCAAGTTTTATTAACCCCAGATGAAGGACAAACAACATGGGAAGTATTTATAGACGAAGCGGGCTTTTATAATTTAAAACTCTTTTATTATCCCTATCCGGGCAAGAGCTCAGCAATTGAACGTGCACTTTATATCAATGGAGAAATTCCATTTGATGGTGCAAAAACATTAACATTTGCTCGGATATGGGGCAATAAGAATGACGTTATTCAAGATATTTATGGTAACGACATTCGTCCTAGCCAAATTGAAGTACCCGAATGGACAGAATCATATTTTAAAGATCCAGTTGGATATATTCAAGAACCTTATGCCTTCTATTTTGAAGAAGGTATGAATGAATTAACATTAGAAGCGATCAGAGAACCTCTCATGATCGACCGTATTGAAATCACTTCAGTTAAAGAAAGAAAATCTTATGATGAAGTGAAAACAGGATATGAGTTAAATCAATATGAAGTAGCATCGAAAGATATTACACTGATTGAAACAGAAAATCCGATGTATACTACATCACCTACACTCTATCCATTAAATGATCGTACAAGCCCACTGACAAGTCCAACATCACCATCAAAGATTAAGTTAAATACGATTGGTGGAAATAACTGGGGCGTGACTGGCGATAGAATATCGTGGGATTTTACAGTTGAAAAAGATGGTTTATATCAAATCAGTATGCGTGTTAAACAAAAATTAGCATCGGGTATGAATGTTGGTAGAAACATCTATATCGATGGAGAAATACCATTTAAAGAATTAGAAAGTTATGCATTTAAACATAATAATGACTGGCGTATTCAAACGTTAGGTACAAAAGATGAACCTTATCTTTTCTATTTTGAAGCAGGAAAGACACACACCATTGAAATGGAAGTTTCATTAGGTGAATATGGTCCTTTGATTGCACAAATTCAAAGTTCAATTGATAAACTCAATCGTCTTTATCGTGAAATCTTAGTTTATACAGGTCCTGAACCTGATAAATATCGTGACTATCAATTAACTGAACGTATTCCAGGTTTAGTTGAAAGATTACAAAGCGAAAAAAATAGTTTAACGAATGTACGTGAAGCCATTATTCAAATCTCGGGCACAAAGAGTGAAAAAACAGGTATTCTTGATACGATTTTACTGCAGCTCGAAGACTTCATTTTGAAACCAAGAGAGATTCACAAGAATCTTTCAAACTATAATGCGAATGTATCATCACTTGGTACACTCGTGATTCTATTAAACTCACATCCACTTGAAATTGACTATATGATGGTCCATGGTGAAGATGCGAAATTACCAAGATCTAAGGCAAACATTTTTGAGACATCATGGTATAGCTTAAGAGCTTTTTTTGCAACATTTAATACCGATTATTCATCCATTGGTACAACCCAAGAGTCATCAGGTGATGCAATTGAAGTTTGGCTGTCGATTGGTAAAGACCAAGCGAACGTTTTAAGAAAATTGATTGATGAATCATTTACACCATCAACAGGCATTCGTGTTGATTTGAAATTAGTGAATAGTGCAGTTTTATTGCCAGCAACATTATCCAATGTTGGTCCTGATATTGCGATGGGGTTAGGTAATAGTGTTCCTGTGAACTATGCAATGCGTAATGCATCGTATGACTTAACACAGTTTGATGATTACGATGATGTTAAAGGTCGTTTTATGGATAGTGCTTTAGTTCCATATACATACGAAAATGGTGTTTATGCACTTCCAGAACAACAAATTTTCTTGATGATGTTCTATAGAACCGACATTTTTGAAGACTTAGGATTAAATGCTCCACAAACTTGGAATGACGTGATTACATTGATTCCAGGGTTACAAAAACATAATTTAGAGTTCTACTTACCTATTCCACAGACACAAGGTAACGTGACAGAACTTGCACCCAACCCTATTTTCTCAACATTGTTTTATCAACATGATGGAGATTTCTACATCAATGGAAACCGCGAAAGTGGATTTGATGAAGGTTTAGGACCTCAAGTATTTGAAATGTGGACACAGTTTTATACCGATTACTCGTTCCCTGTTGAAGCAAACTTCGTTAACCGTTTCCGTTCAGGTCAAATGCCTATTGGTATTACCTATTACAATACGTATAATACACTTTCAGTATTCGCTCCTGAAATTAGAGGTAAATGGGATTTTGTTCCAGTTCCAGGAACTGAGTATCAAGATGATAATGACACTACACAAATTAGAAGAGAAACCGTATCATCAGGTACAGGGATTATGATCCTCAATCAGTCAGATAAAAAAGAAGATGCATGGGATTATTTAAAATGGTGGACAAGTACTGAAGTTCAAGTTCAATATGGACGTGAAATGGAAGGTATTTTAGGAGCTGCCGCACGTTATCCTTCAGCAAACGTTGAAGCGATGAGTCAACTCCCATGGAAAGTATCTGAATACCAAAAACTTTATGAACAATGGCAATGGGTTCAAGGTATTCCTGAAGTTCCAGGAGGATATATGACAGGAAGACATTTAGATAATGCTTTCCGTTTAGTTTACGAAGAAGCATCGAATGCGAGAGAAACAATCTACGATTATGTTCAGATGATTAATGCTGAAATTGAAAAGAAACGCCGCGAGTTCGGTCTTGAATAGGAGGGGTTATATGCAAGCACAATTAACCCAACCAACAATCTCCAAAAAGACCCGTCGTGAGCTTTTATGGAGAGAAGTTAAGAAACATAAACATAGTTATATTTTAATGGCTCCTTATGTCATTCTTTTCTTCATGTTTACAGTCATTCCTGTATTTATGTCATTAGGTATTAGCTTTACATCATTTGACTTACTTCAAGCTCCACGTTTTGTTGGACTTGACAATTATACGAAGTTACTTTTAGAAGATGATGTCTTCATCATCGCATTAAAGAACACATTGATATTGGCTGTTGTTACTGGGCCAGTTAGTTATCTACTTGCCTTTGTCTTCGCATGGCTTATTAATGAACTTCCACCCAAACTAAGAGCATTTATGACACTCGTTTTCTATGCACCATCTATTTCAGGGAATGCATTCTTAATGTGGTTAATTATTTTTTCGGGTGACGTTCATGGTTATTTAAATGCGTTTTTAATCAATTCAGGTATTATTGATAATCCAATTTTGTGGTTAAAAGATACGGATTACATGATTTGGGTCATCATGATTGTTCAGTTATGGTTATCCTTAGGTGTATCATTCCTTGCATTTATTGCAGGTCTTCAAAGTGTTGATAAGACGTTGTTTGAAGCAGGTGCGATCGATGGTATTAAAAACCGTTGGCAAGAATTATGGTATATCACTTTACCATCGATGAAACCTCAATTATTGTTTGGTGCTGTGATGCAGATTACAACATCACTTGCTATTGCAGAAGTATCGATGCAGCTTGTGGGATTCCCGTCTGTGCAATATGCGGGTCATACGATTGTGACCCACTTGATCGACTATGGTTCTACACGTTTTGAACTGGGTTACGCATCAGCGATTGCTACACTCCTATTCTTGATCATGATGGGTGCGAACCTACTGGTCAGAGGCATATTAAGAAAGGTGGGTGAGTAAGATGGAAAACACCTTTCAAAAGAAGATTAAAGACATGTTAAACTTAAAGAAAAAACGGAAACTAAATCGTTCAAGATTTGGTGATGCAGCATTATTCATTCTCCTTTTAGTCTTCGGTATGTTCTCAGCTTATCCGCTTATAATGACGGTATCAAATGCGTTTAAATCGCTTGATGAACTGTTTTTATTCCCACCACGTTTATTTCCAAGAAACATTACGTTTGATAACTTTAGAGACTTATCTGAACTGATTGGAAATTCATGGATTCCGTTCTCACGTTATTTCTTTAATACGATTTTAATTACATTAACAGGTACTGTTGGTCACGTGATTATTGCATCGATGTGTGCATATCCACTAGCTAAGTATAAGTTCCCAGGACGTAATTTAATCTTTACACTTGTTGTGTATTCACTCATGTTTGCACCTCAAGTCACTGCAACACCAAACTATATTATTATTTCTAAGATTGGTTTAATCGATACGCCACTTGCGATCATTTTACCAGCGATTGCATCATCTTTAGGTCTTTATTTGATGAAACAGTTCATGCAACAAATTCCTGATGAACTGATTGAATCAGCGAAGATTGATGGTGCAAGCGAATATAGAATATTCTTCCAGATTGTGATGCCACTTGTTAAACCTGCATGGTTGACACTTGTGATTTTATTGTTCCAACGTTTATGGACAACAGATGGTGGCTCATTTATCTTCAGTGAAGAATTAAAACCAGTATCGTATGCATTAAGACAAATTGCACAAGGATCAATTGAACGTGCTGGTACGATTGCTGCCGTCTCATTTATCATGATGATTGTTCCAGTAACATTCTTCATTCTTTCTCAGTCTCGTATTGTTGAGACATTTAGCCATTCTGGTATGAAGTAAGGAGATTACATATGACAAGATTGTTTTTTATAGTGTCATTCATTTTCACATTACCTCTACAATTTGCATCCATTAGATACAACTACTCATATTACGGGGGTGTTGTCCATTCAGCACCGGGTATGGCATACGCGGCTTCTTTCACTGCGCAAACTTTGGGTACTAAATTATCATCACCAGAAGATTTTGTGATCTATGAAGATCAAATTTATATGGTTGATTCTGTGGAAAATAAGCTTGTTGTTGTCAATAGTGACTTCACACTTGATTATGAGATCAATAGTTTTCCATTAACACAATCCTATATCGATAAATTAGCTCTTTTAGGTGCAACCGATTTTCCTGATTTAACACTTAAAAAACCTTCAGGTATTGATGTTAAACCATCAGGTATTTATATTGCAGATAGTGGCAATTATCGTATTGTGAAATTGAATCATCAACTTCAAGTCATCGATGTGTTTCAGGATATGGATGATCCAACATTTGAAACCGTTCAATTCGAGCCTAGAAATATAACCGTGGACTCAACAGAAAGAATGTATGTTGTTGCCCAAGGTGTTTATGAAGGTATCATGGAAATTAACAACGATGGTACTTTCAATCGTTTCACAGGTGTTAACCCAGTTTCTCTGACACCATATGAAATTTTAAAGCGTTCACTGATGACTGAAGAACAAATTGCTAAGTTACAACTTTATTTACCAACAGAATACACAGCTGTTCAAATTGATGATCGCAGTTTTATCTACGCGACTTCGAAACCATCCAATGATAATGCAGAAAATACGATTCAGTTAATCAACCCTAAAGGTGTTGACGTGATTAAGCGTAATGGTTATCATCCTCCGATGGGCGATGTTCATTTCCTTGTGGGGATGAATAATTATGTCATTACAGGACCATCACTACTTGTTGATATCGCTTCAACAAAAGATGGTATTTATACTGTACTTGATCAAAGAAGATCACGTTTATTCACCTATGATTCAGAAGGTAATCTTCTTTATATCAATGGTGATGAAGGTGCACAATCCGATAAATTCTCCGAAGGTGTAGCCATCGGTTATTTAAATGATGATTTGCTCGTTTTAGACCGTAAATCACGCACAGTAATCGTTTATCGTTTGACTGATTTTGGTGTTGCTGTTAATGAAGCGGTTGCACATCATGCAAACGGTGAATTTGAACAAGCAGCTATGCTATGGGAAGAAGTTATTAAACTGAATACCAACTATGAAATAGCATATAACGGCATTGGTAAATATTTACTTCGTGAAGGTAAGTATAAAGAAGCTATGGAATATTTTGAATTAGGTCATGACCAATACTACTATTCGAAAGCATTTAAGCAATATCGCAATGCGATTATTAAACAAAACTTTGGCTATATCGCATTAGTTGTTGTCTTAATTGGTGGTGGGATCGCGTACTTAAAGGTTAGAAAAACATACCGTAAAGGAGGATCAATCCTCTATGAAGACTAAACTAAAACAGATATGGTTTGATTTCATGTCTTTTCCTAAAACGATTTTACTCCATCCATTTGATGGTTATGAAGAATTCAAGCGTTATGGAAAAGGTAAAATGAAGGTCGCAGTTATTTTCATTATCCTTTTCGCTTTATTTAGAATTTTCGAGTTTCAATATGAAGGTGTTTTAATTAACCCCAATAATCCTCTTGAACTAAACTCACTTGAAGAGATTTTCTCTGTTTTATTACTTGTTGTTTTATTTACTGTAGGGAACTGGTCAGTGACCACCCTAATGGAAGGTAAAGGTAAATACAAAGAGATCTTAATGGTGACAGGTTATGCATTATTCCCAATTATCGTGATTGGGTATCCTGCAGTTATTATTTCAAACTTTTTAACGCTTGAAGAAATGGCGTTCTATTCACTCGTGATGGGAATTGCTTATGTGCTTGCAGCGTGGATGCTTTTTATGGGTATCTTGAATATTCATCAATATGGCTTAGGAAAAACGATACTTGCGCTTATTGCAACGTTTATTTCGATGGCTGTTATGATGTTTATTGGTTTACTATTCTTTGATTTGATTCAACAGTTCATCTCGTTTATCGTTTCGATATATCGAGAACTGAATTTGCGTTATTAGGAGGACCTTATGAAGAAAATCATCATCATTGTCCTCTTGATTGGGGCATTAGCAAGTTATATCTTCTTGTTTAACATGAAGAAAGATAGCGTAACAGACGTTGATAAAATTGAATTTAAGAAATCTGGTTTTACCGATGCTACTGACTTATCTGATACAAACAAATTGGTATCATCAAATAGTCGATTTGATCTTTACTTAAATGAAACCAATTCACATTTTAAAGTTCTTGATAAAGAAAATGGTGTGGAATGGAAATCAAATCCTACAGAAAAAGATCCTTGGGAAACAAATCCATTAAAACCAATTACAACGACTGCAGTTGAAAAACAAAAAGCAACGTTAGATATTACGTATTATAACCACACTGGGGCTATAACAACCATTAATAACTATAAAACAAGTATCTATCATCCTGAAAGCATGCTTAATGTAGAGGGTGAAAGAACGTTTAAGATTAAGTATATCCCAAATGGTTTCCAGGTTCTCTATGAAATTAGAGACTTAGAAGTGGATTACCTTTATTTTCCTAAGTACATCTCAACTGAAGACATGGAAGCAATCGAAGATAAGGAATATATCCAAAGTATCGCATACAAGAATTTCGATAAAGATTTGAATGCATATTTCATTGAAGGATATGAAGGTTTATCAAAACTTGTCATTAAACGTCTTTACCCCATTTTCTATGATAAGTTAGGCTACACACGTGAAAGAGCAATTGAAGAAAATGCTCAATATCAATACTTTGATTTCCAAGAAAAAGCAGAGTTTGATATTGCAGTTCAAGTTCTTTTAACAGAAAAAGGTGTAAAAACATCCATCATTCGCGATTCGATTGTAGAACCTGAAGAAATTAAGTTATCCAACATTGCATTATATCCATTATTTGGAACAGCTATTGAAAAAGTAGGCGATGACGTCCAAGATGGTTATATCGTGTTACCTGATGGTAATGGTGCAATCATTGATTTTAATAATGGTAAGTATTATCAAAATCCATATCGCAAACGTCTTTA
>JAEWVV010000182.1 GCA_023458995.1 Bacillota bacterium | reverse complement strand
GATTATGCCAAAAAAGGTAGTGAAGTCGGTTTAATTTTTGGTCCTAATGATCTTCATATTATGGAAAAATCCTCATGAATGATTCCTTAAAAGTTACTAAGAAAAAACGTCAACTTGAAAGCTTTTTAGGCATTCCCTACTATATCGTATTAGTATTATTAGTCGTTATTCCTATCTTTTTAATGATTGTTTCATCTTTTCAACATGATAATGTAAGTGGGATTTTCCCGATTAGTTTTACACTGACGCATTATCTTGAATTCTTAAAAGCAACAGCGTTTGTAAGAGCAATGACCACATCGTTATGGCTTGCACTTGCGACAACTGCTGTGACTTTATTGATCGGTTATCCGCTTGCTTATTTGATGACACGGATGAAAATGAGAACACAGATGACCATGCTACTTTTAATTAATGCACCGATGTGGATTAACATGTTACTTCGTGTAAGGGCATTAGAACAAATAATTCGAATGTTATTTCCATTTTTGATTGATTCATTTTCTGGTGTTGTAATTGGGCTTGTTTATGTGTATTTGCCATTTATGGTATTACCAATCTATGCTGTGTTATCAAAAATTGATTACAATTTATTAGAGTCTGCAGCTGATCTTGGTGCATCGAAGTTTAAGACATTGATTAAAGTCATTATTCCACTTTCTTTATCCGGTGTTTTATCAGGTATACTCATGGTCTTTCTCCCAGCAGCAACCACGATTATTATTCCTCAGTATTTAGCTCCCTCACAAAACATTTATATGATTGGTACATTAATTGAAAAAAGTATTATCAATAATGGAAGAATCTCTTATGCAAGTGCGGTTGCGATTGTGTTATCGATTGTTATTCTAGGTATCATTTATTATATTAAAAAATTAGATAAATATAAGGGGGTAGGTACGAATGAAAAAGAAGTCTACTAATATCCCCCAAATCTTATTTCTAATTTTGGTTTTACTCTTTATTTATGCACCAATTATCTCGATTGCAGTTTTCTCATTTAATGAAGCAAACAGCTTAACGCGATGGAGTGGATTTACATTCGATCGTTATATTGAACTATTTACGGATCGTGAACTTTTCAACTGGTCAAATCCAAAAGAATCGATTGTTTTCATGACACTTTGGATTGCGCTTATCTCAACGCTTGTCTCGACAGTGATTGGAACACTAGCAGCAATCTATTTAACACAAACTAAAAAAGTAATTCGTGATCTTACGATGACAGTTAATAATATACCCATTGTAAGTCCAGAGATTATTACTGCAGTATCCTTACTCGTTTTATTTGGTGCAATGCAAATCGCGCCATCTTACAACACGATGTTACTTGCACATATCGCGTTTTCAACGCCTTATGTCTTGATTACAGTTTATCCTAAAGTGAAAAGTTTGGATCCTAATATTGCGGATGCTGCTTATGATTTAGGGGCATCACCCTTTAAAGCTCTGATCAAGGTCATATTACCTCAAATTAAAGTTGCGATTATCGCGGGTGCTGCGATTGCATTTACGATGAGTTTTGATGATTTTATCATCAGTTACTTCGTAGCTGGTTCTTCAGGTGATAAAAATATATCAATTTATCTCTATACAAACCGTCTATCACCTAAACCGATTATTAATGCGTTCTCGACAATAATTTTAGTGATTATCGGTGGAAAAATTATGGTTGACTATTTTAAATCTGGTAAAAAAATGGAGGAATTAGAATGAAAAAAAGTCTATTATTTTTGATGATATTCGTCTTTTTAGGTGTTCTTGCATCATGTGAGCAAGGACCAACTTTAAGATTATATAACTGGGGAGAATACATTGATGATTCATTAGTTGAAGCTTTTGAAGAAGAATCAGGTATTCGTGTAAGACAAATTGCATTTGATTCCAATGAAGTAGCAATCACCCAAATGAAGGGTGGAAATCAATATGATCTTGTGATACCAAGTGATTATGCGATTGAACAACTTGCAAAAGAAAAATTAATACAAGAAATTGATTGGAGTCGTGTGGAAACGTTCAATAAAAATACAGATTTAGCAACTGGTCTGCAAACGATATTAGATCGTGTAAAAGAAGATGCAAATGATCCATTTGATCTACTTAAGTATAGTATTCCTTACTTCTGGGGTAACGTTGGTATTCTCTATAATAAAGAAACTGTGGATGCATCTGATCTTGATGGATGGGATACACTACATTTAAGTAATACATATCGAATTGCTTATTATAACTCAGCAAGAGATTCATTTATGCCAGCCCTCAAGGCGATTGGTGCAGAAACGATTAATCATCCCAATGCAAATGAAATGAGTCAAGCAGTAACATGGTTATCAAATGGATTAACATCAGAGGTATCAGTCATCACAGATGAAATATTTGATGCGATGTTAGACCCAACACGTTATGATCTTGTTGTGAGTTATTCAGGTGATGCAAATTACTTAATGAGTGAAAATGATAAACTTGATTTCTATGTACCTGAAGAAGGAACAAACGTATGGGTTGATGGTTTTGTTGTTCCAGTTGGAGCCAACGATGAGTTGAGTTATGAATTTATCAACTTCATGTTGGAATATGACAATGCAAAACAGAACACAGAGTTTGTTGCCTATTCAACACCTAGAAAAGATGTATTTGAAGAAATGATTGGTGTTGGCGGATCCTTTGAAGCTTACAAAGCATCCTATGATGTACGTATCAATAACTTTGATGAAGTCTATCGTTACAACGAAGAACTTAAAGTCGAAATGGATACAAAATGGCAAGAAATTCTTGCAAATAAAGGTTTTGATACCGATGAGGGATTAGGTACTGGAACAATCGTATTAATTGTAGGTGTTGGCCTCTTAATTGTCTCATCAGTAGTCTTAAGTTTTATCAAAAAGAAAAAGAACAAAATCTAAAATAAAATGAGTGATGAAGCCTTGATTGATTTCATCACTTTTCTTTCTTTTATATGTTGCACAACACCATAATATCAGTTAAAATAGACGTGTCTATAATAAACGGTGTACGATATATAAGACGAAAAGTGATGAAAATAAGCTATGTTATCTAAATCAGAACAAAAAAGACGAAATTTTATCTTGAATGGTCCCTTATGGAAAGTGATTCTTTCAATCAGTGCTCCTTTGGCCATTTATGGTCTTTTTAACTATCTTTACGGTTTTTTTGATCTTTTGATGGTATCTCATATCGGTGGTAATGAAGTTGCATCCGTTGTGTTTATCGATGAAATAAAAAATGCTGTCATGGCATTCGGTGCAGGGATTGCTGCAGGTGGAGCAGTTATTGTTGCAAGACACTACGGGGCAGGAGATATCGAAGAAGCGAGACGAAACGCAGGTTCATCATTTTTACTTGCATTTTCTGTAGCATCCGTAATTTCAGTCATTATCCTAATCTTTGGTAAAGTCATCTTAAAACTATTAAAAGCGCCAGAAGAGATGATTGATGCGGGTTATGGGTATTTTAATGTACAGATAATTTCAACATCACTGATGGCGATTAATGCAGTATTTATTGGATTAGAAAAAGCTAAAGGAAATACAAGGTTTATTTTATGGCTTAATATTTTAACGATGATTGTTAAACTGATTTTATCTGCGTTCTTTGTCTTTGGTTTAGGTAAGGGTGCATTTCATGTTGGCCTAGCAACACTGATTGCTCAAGCAATGCTTATGGTGGTTGCACTCTTCATCATGTTTAGCCCCAAAAATTCATTTCAAATCAAAGTCTCTGAACTTACATTTAAGAAGAAGTATGTACTTCCCATTTTAGCTTTATCCATACCTGTATTTACGGGTAAGTTTTTATTTTCGTTTGGAAAAGTCATCGTTAATAGTATGGCAGCTTTATATGGGTCTTTGGCTGTTGCTGCATTTGGGATTGCGATGAAACTTGGCGGTGGCCCTGGTGCAATATCGATTATCTTTGAAGAATCAGAAACATCGATTATTAGTCAAAACTTAGGAAACAAAAAGCTAAAAAGAGCTTTAAATACATATTATTTATCCCATTTATTCGCACTCGTTGTAGGTGGTCTAGGTTTAATTGTAGTTTCAAATTTAGTTGATAAAATTATTCCAATCTTTACAACAGAAACAGATCCCCTATTCTATGAGATGATTTTAAATATCTATTACTGGGAGAAATTCTCCGTTTTAACATCAGCGTCTATTGCTGTGATCACAGGATTATTTATCGGTTTTAAATTCACGAAAGTTGCATTTATTCTCAATGTTGCAAGATTATTTATTTTCCGTCTACCTCTCTTATGGTTACTCCAATATTTAGGTGTAGGCTATATTGCTTTAGGGTATGTGATGTTTATTAGTAACACACTAACCATGTTAACAGCATTCGTCATGCTCATTATTTTCATCCTAAAACTTAAGACATATGGCTACCAAGATATGCATTTAGATGATCAATTTTCCAATATACAGTTAGAAAACGAGTAAAAAAAGGCTTATTAACCCCTCATAAGTAGACTTATGTAAGCGCTTGATGAAAAGTATTGACAAGGCACTTAATAAATGATAAAATCAAATTAGTAATAAACAGTGTCCGTATATATAGACACCCTAAACGATAGACAACTTGTTGACGATTCAAGACGGATGGCGATGGTTTAATACAAATGTGTTATTTCTCCGAACTTGAAAATTTTTTTGTTGTCATTGTAACGTGATTAAACCATCTAAGGAGACCCTATGAAACCATTTATTCATGAAGACTTTCTGTTATCAAATGAAGTTGCTAAAACACTTTATCATGAACATGCTAGTATGATGCCGATCATCGACTACCATTGTCATTTAGATCCTAAAGAAATCTATGAAGATAAGAAATTTAGAAATCTCTTTGATGCATGGTTATCAGGTGATCATTACAAATGGCGCTTAATGCGTGCCAATGGAGTTACAGAGGATTATATTACAGGTAATAAACCCGATGAAGAGAAGTTTATGAAATGGGCAGAAGTTGTTCCACAGCTTCTTGGAAATCCTCTCTATCACTGGACACACTTTGAACTCAAACGTTTCTTTGGTATTGATGAACTGTTATCACCAAAGAATGCTAAAGATATCTATCAAAAAGTCAATCAAAAACTAGAAACATTAACCGCACGAAAAATGATTGAAATGAGTCATGTATCTGTTATATGT
>JAEWVV010000181.1 GCA_023458995.1 Bacillota bacterium | reverse complement strand
ATATCGCTTATAACGTTTTGAATCATTTGCTTGAGTTGATTATCAGCAGTAGTTATCAATGCGTTTATTTCATCTTTTTCTTGCTGTGTAAAAGTTGTTAAGTCAACTACTGGTTTAAGTGAATATGCTTCTTCAAATGCTTCTTGTGTACTGTTATCTGTGAGTGCAAAAACAGATGTGCTATAGTTTTCAACGCGCTGTTTTTCAATCTCAAAACGATGTTCTTCTATTGCATTTAATAGGATTGTATTTGCTATTTCATAACGATTGTTAAAATTGACTTTATCTTGTTCATCTAGTAATGCTATTTGATCGACATCAACAAGTTCTCTCGTATCCATTGCTAATAAGATATCTGCTGGATCTGCTGTACTGATGTTGTCTTTAAACACATTAACTGAATTTTCAAAATCAAGAAGTGTGAAATGAATGGTTGCTCTTAAAATCAATGTTTCATTAATGCTACTAATGATTTGATTGATCTCATTTCTTATTTCCTCTGTCAAATAACGATTATAGATTGATGTTTCTTCATACAAAGCCTTTGCATCAATCGCATCAGTTAAATCTTGTTTTGTCATACTATTTAAGTCAAATAGGAGTTCACTTGCAGATTGATAGTCTGTAGCCAATTGTTCTAAACTACCTATTTTAGAGGAAACATTTGTGATGATAGTTGAAGCAGTATCAATTCTTGATTGCTGTACTCCTTTATCTCTATTTCTTAAAGATGTTAAGTCAAATGACTTTTGTATTAAAGCACCATATTCTTCATCTGGAAGATTAGCTAACTTTAAACTATCTGCGTTTGATACATATGTTGTTATTTGATTGATAAGCTCTGTTCTAGCTAATGATTGTCTATATTTTTTAGTGTTAGGTTCCTCTAAAGAAGTCACTTTTAAAACCATGTTAGATCCAGATAATTCAGTCGATGAACTTCCATCATTAAAGTTATAGTTTACATTGCCTTCACCTGTACTAATAATTAAAGCTAAATTCGTAATATCAAGTGATCTTGCTGTAAATAATGCCATTGGAATTGCGACACCTAAGGAACTACCCATGGACGGTCTAAATGTTGTACCACCTGAACTTGCACTATCGGATTGGAATTTAAGGTTTAGTTCAGCATTTAATATCTTACCGTTTATCCCGTTTAATTTACCAATGACTCCATGATCCCAATTCGTTTCTTCGCTACCAAGATAAGCCCATTGAACACCTTTCATTTCATCAATCAATTCACCATTTTTAGCATCCAAAATTGCAATCTCTAGTTGACTACCGTCTGAAGTTGCACGAAACACAAAGGATATCCCTTCACTTCCTGACAGTAAAGGCTGATTAGTTCTTGATTCCGCAAAGGTGATTGTGAATCTACCAAAGTTTTCTATTTCTTGTAGTTTAATTTTGAGAGTCAAATTAGTTAAGTCAACCTTATAATCTTGATTTTCATCACCATAGACTGTTCGACTTTGGTCATAATGATCTTTTAATGTCAATGTCGTTTCTTCTGTTCCATATGTAACGCTTTGACTTTCACTCGAAAGGTTATAAAAGTCTGAGGGCATTGGTGGATTTTCTAAAGCATTCGAGTTCAAAGAAACGGTACACATAAAAATTAAAGCAATAAGAACTGTAACAAAAATCTTTTTCATAACAACACATCCTCTCTTATCATGCTGGTTATCTCATCCCTGTTTTTAACGAAATTTTGTCAACTTGCATTGCAACATCAAAATTTCCAGGTAATTCCCAACCAATGTACATACTTGTAATGACCATATTGTCAAAATTTGTTCCTTTGAGAAAACCTCTTTCAACAGCTAAATCGTAGGAGTTCTTCAATTCATCAAATGCATCAAACTGCATATATTGTTGTACATTAAGGCTAACGATACTATTGAGAAAAGTCTCACCAGCTAAATTGACAATAAACTTGTCCGTTCTATCTTCTTTACCACTATCTTGTTGTGCAAAATAGGGAGAAAAATCGTGTCTATAGTCATAAATGGGTAGTCCAAACCAGAAATAGTCGCCATAAGTAGGTGAATTTGGATCAATATCATTTAATGTGACATACCAAATAAAAAGTGCTGTATGTAAATCTGGTTTAAAGTTAATTAAATTGTTTATTTCTTTCGTCAGTTTAAATTCAAGATAAAACTCTAAAAAGTTAATATCTTTCATTTTAGGTTGATAGGGAAACGGCATCACTTCGAGAATAAAGTGTAACCATTCTTCACCCTCAACTCGATCTTTCAAGATATCTTTTGATCCATCCACATCAAGAACAAAACCTTCAGTTTCACGATTGATTTTTAGAGTTTTTGCTCCATCATAGTAAACATCTGTATTATCTTCTACTGTATGTACAGCGTTAATCAAATTGTGATGACTACCCCACTGGCCAATACGCCAATCTGTTTTTGCAGCCATTTCTCCGTATTCTAGTCTTCCGATATCATGATTTTCTGGAAATCTACTATCATAACCAGTCAATCTAAAACCTTTGGAAAAACTAGGGACTAATTCTACTTCATACAACTTGCTCTCTTCTTCTTTTTTCATATCGCACCCCATTAATGTTAAGGAAATAAGTAAACATAGTAAGACTAATAAAATTTTCTTTCTTAAATCTATCGTATACATACTCTTTAAACTCTCTCATATTTCAAACTGTTTGAATAGATTGTTGCTGATGCATTAAAGGTTCCAGGAATTTCCCAACCAATATAAAATGCTTCTATTCTTAAGTCATAAAGTTCTGTATTAAGTAAAATGGGATGATCAGAATTGAGATTTGCTGGTAATACTTGAATAGTTTCTAATGCTTTGACAATATAAGCTTTTAAGTCAATCACAACTCTTCTTCTTTCACCAACATTAATTCTGTCATTGTTCAGTACTTCCTTTGAACTTGCAGAATAAATGAAAGTATCTGATTTATCCTTTTTACCAAAATCTAGAAATGCATCTTCTTCATTGAAGTCATATCGAGCATCGAAGTATGGAATGTTCACCCAGATATAGTTTCCATAATCTAGTGAATCCATATTTTCATTTCTTACAATAAATACCCATTGAAATAGTGCAGTATGTAAATCGGGATTGAAGTTTGATCCCATAAGGTTTTCGCTTTCAGTAATTTCAAAATCTATATCTGCCCAAATATGATTCATTTCATCAATACGTGATGGATCATTTATGGTTTGCTCAGTCGCAAAATGAAGCCATGGTTCACCAAAAACTCTTGGTTCTGGATTCTCTAGTGC
>JAEWVV010000180.1 GCA_023458995.1 Bacillota bacterium | reverse complement strand
ACATTGAGTCTTTCTATTGCGAGTGCCTTTGTTGGTAAATCTATTTTTATGTTATACGATTTCATTTAAGCTTTGCCTGGTTTTTATTTACCACAACATTGGGAATACTTGAAACCAATTTAGAGAACCGGGTAAACCCAAGTTCTGCATAATTAAATGATGGGTATCTTCTTTCCAGCTCTTGTTTGATTTTCGTTAACATCATTTCCCCACTCTTGTTCGTCTTAATGATCTCAACAATAGCTTGCATGATATCTTCTTTTTGCATCGTGGACATTAAAGATACGTAAGTCGTTGTTTTTTCTTGACTTGTTAAGACTCCACTGATCGTACTAACTAAGCTAGACAATGATTTATGGCCATACTTCCTTGGGTCAAAATCTGAAAAACGGTTGACAAGAATATCACCTAAGCGTGATAACTGTATACGGTTTTCGATACCATTTTCAATGATTATACCCTTAATTGTGCGCTCAATTTCATCTTTATCTGCTTCAACTAGTTTTGGTGCAACCTCCTCTTCATCATCTTCATCATCTAAATATTCAAAATATTTAAACTCATTACATGCAGACTTAAATGCTTGTGTCGTTGTTTTAATACTTCCTATACCAATGACATGCATACCTCCTTCTCTTAATTTAACAGCAAGAGGTGTAAAATCTGAGTCCGATGTGACTAAAAAGAAAGCATTCACTTTTTCTTGATACATCATTTCTTGTGCATCAAGTGCCATCGCCATATCTGCTGCATTCTTCCCAGTAGCAACGTTATATTGATGTACAGGTTTGATGGCATTATCCTGTGCAGTTCTATGCCATTCTTTTGATAAGTTATTGATATCTCCATAAAAACGGGCAATTACGATTTTCCCGTATTTCGCAATTTCATTCATGACTGATTTGATATATTTGGGTGACACATTTTCTGAGTCGATTAATAAAGCTATTTTGTATTCGATTGTTTCCATAAGTCCTCCTAGATAACGTATTAACAGTTCTATTATACCCTATAAAATAAACAAATATAAAAAAGCGAACGTTTATTTTTCGTCCACTTAGATTAAATTACACTTATATTTTAATGCTATTTTTGATGGGTTAGAAGCTTCTCAAAAATTCTCCCGCCTTCATTTGGTTCAATCTTTAAGGTATCTTTATACTCTAATGATTTCCAAAATGATGGATTACCCGATAAATCTGTAAGATAAACGGATGTTATTCCTTGGCTGATCAACTCATGTTCTACCTTTTTGACCATCATTTTACCGATACCGCGTCCTCGATACTCTTTTTTCGTATAGATCTCTGCTAAATGTCCCCATCCGTTATATCCTTCTGCATATCCTTTAACTTTTTCACTATCGATATGATAACCTACGAATCCTAAGATCTCATTGTTTTCAAGATAAAGATAGGTTGTTATTCCACGTTTGAAATAATTCTCAAAATAGAGATAGTTCTCATCACCAAGATGATGTGGAAAAATCTCTTCAATTTCTGATGAAGATATTTCTGCCTCATATGCTTGATAGTGAGGATAGAGCATATCCATTATCTTTTGATCTTCTGTATTTAACTCGATAAAATTCATTACTTTAGTATCCTTCTAGTTGATTTGATATTTCAATAAGTTTTTTTACTGTATTTGAAGTTCTCGATGTTACAAATTCATTGATGGATGAACCAGCCATTTTAGACCATCTTGACTTGTTATACGTTTTTAGAACTGCTGACCAGTAGATTACATTTTGATAGTAAGCGACTTGTTCTAAACCTTCTAGGGGTTCTTTCATGACTTGATAGACTTTATCTACCGTCATATCACCGATTAGAAAGATGATGGTATGATAGATCTCTTTGTTGTCATCTTTCCACCAACTTGGTGCATGAATAACTGCACGTTTCAGTTCATCAATGGTAAGTAATGCCATAGAGATATCTAGGCTGAACTTATCCATAATCATTTGATGTATTGGTTGATGATGTGATTTCGATTGTTCTCAGCTGTTCTAAATAAGACATTTCCACTATTGATATGGGTATAAACATGAGATAAACCTAATTTAGTTAGTCCATCTTTTAATACACTCATCTGGATTTTGTTTTTCCCACCAATATTAATGCCTCTTAAAAATAGTACATATGTGATCATATGACCTCCAGATAAAAAACATTACGTATTTATTTACATACTTATAATGACATTAACAACTTTAGGCATATTGTCAATCGTAACAACTATCCTTAAAAGCTCATTGATATTTTCTCTAAATGGTTTGATCACTTTATATTGGTTATACGTAATCTCTTCGAAGTATTCAGGATTATTGAATCTAAGTTCGTAGGTTACACCCTCTTTTTCACCAAACTCTATGATATCTCCTACAGAAACACCTGAAATATACATGCGGTTTTGATTGAACGTATATTGTTTAGTATTCATCGCTTGGATTGCATGTATATACTCATTATCATTTTCAAGTTTTAGTGCTTTTAGTGGCAAATATGAATCCCAGATTTGTGATTCGTTACTCATAGATTCACTTGAATAAAACGTTAATGGAATCGAAACGCTATCATCATTGGCACCAAAACTAGATGATATGTATGTCTTGTTATTGTTCTCATAGAATCCATATTTATCTTGGAATAAATCAAGATAGTACTTGATATAGATACCATTAACTTCATTGGGAAGTTCTAAAAGAGCACCATCAATTTCATTGTATAAATTCTTCAACTCAAGCAATACATCTTCTGCTTGTTCTCTATATGTCAAGTCACTACCGATTT
>JAEWVV010000179.1 GCA_023458995.1 Bacillota bacterium | reverse complement strand
GAGTCAAAGTATATGGCTCTTAATAAGAGGAGGAATTAAAATGGCAATAATTAAAAAATTACAATCAAGGGTAGGAGTTGATGTTAGTTATCATCGTATCATCGGTATCAACTTGAACTATCGAACTAGAAAGATATTTCTTTGCGTAGCGTCCTACATTTCAAAGGATAAAAGATTTGATAATTGTGAACCCTTAGAAGTCGTAGATATTGAAGTGCCTGATGTTGATTTTGATTTATTCATCAACGAAGATCCAAGAGGTATTGCATATCTTTGGCTTAAAGAAAACGTTGAGGGTTTTGAACAATCAACAGATGATTTAGATGTAGAGGAGGACACATGATGCCTAGAAAGTTTACCAACAGCAAGCTAACAGAAATCGTAGTGAACATGTTTGCTATGAATGAAGTGATGTTTATTTATTACTGCGGTTCAGATAACTACAAGACGAAGCAAAAAAAGTCCGACACTGACCTAACGGTAGTACTCAATAATTTCAATGGTATCATTCATGCCTCAATTGAAGGTGTTGATATATTCGCTTATGGATATGAGAACTTCTTACAAAGACAGTCAATGAATGACACATTACCGCTCTATAACCTAATTCATTCGGATGATGTGATCAACATGGCAGATAATCTGATCTATCTAAATCCAAGCTATCAAACAGAATATAACAGTATCACAGCCTTGAAGTTTGAAGATGTATTACCGCTATACTTAGATGCAGTCATTGAGTATTTTAATCAACTAGTTAATGTTGAAAAGGTGATAGTCAAAAGAAGTTATCACATTATCAGAATTAGAGGTATTTTAGAGAAATACTTAGAAACAGGAAAATACGATGTAAACCTAAATGAGGTGTGGTTGAACAAAGTATTTGAACATAAGAAAAACTGGGATAAAGAGTTGAACACAGCTGACCACTTAGCCCAGTTAAAAACATATCTTGATGAAATAATTACAATTAGAGAAGGTTTGAGAACGTGAAAGTTAAATACTTAATATTAACAATTGTAGGATCCTTAGGTTCCTTAGCCTCATACCTATTTGGAGGATTTGATAAATTGTTAATCGCACTCATAATCTTCATGATTATTGATTTTCTATCTGGTTTTATCTTAGCAATCGTGTTTAAGAAAAGCAGTAAAACAAAAAATGGCAGAGTGAGTAGTGAAGCAGGTATTAAAGGACTAGCTAAGAAAATATTCATTCTGTTTTTAGTTGCTTTAGCTGAACAGCTAGATATTGTATTAGGTACTAATCTTGTAAGAGATGGAGCTGTGATTGCTTTCATATCGATGGAAGGTGTAAGTATCTTAGAGAATTCAACGCTTGCAGGATTACCAGTTCCACGAATGATTAAAAATGCACTTGAAGTGCTAAGTAAAGGTGAGGATAAGAAAGATGAATAATACAGAATTAATGACTACCATAATCAGTGTGATACTTTCTCTTGTATCTATTGTATTAGGTTACTGGTCCAAAAGAAACTCGAAAGCAAAAGTATACTATGAAACATTTATCAAAGTTGAAGAGCAAATCAGAAAGCTTTGTATTGATGCAGAAAAGAATTATACCAAAGGTGACCAAAAGAAAAAGTATGTAGTTTCAAATATTAGCAAATTTCTAATTGAACAAAACATAAAGATTGATGACAAGGTTATAGATGAAATTATTGAATCAATTATTAGTATTACCAAACAAATTAATAATTAGTATTTAGGCACAATTCAAATTTATGGGTTGTGCTTTTTTCTTTTGGCAAAAGTGACTCGACTTCCCATTTGACCTATGAGGAGGCATATAGTATGCAAAAAGATCTAAGAGAAAAAATTATCAAATTAAAGAAAACTGGTTTAGGTTATAAAGCTATAGCAAAAGAACTATCCCTTACTCCAAGTGCAGTTAGACATGTATGTATATCAAAATATAATGATCCTGATAAGTTTGGAACATGCAAAAGCTGTGGTATAAGAATCAAACATACACCAGGTAAAAAGAAGCGATTGTTTTGCTCTGATAAATGCAGAATGAAGTGGTGGAATTCACATAAAGAAGAAGTAAAAAGAAATGCATTTTATACATTTAAATGCCCTTGTTGTAATTCTGAATTTGTATCATATGGAAACAACAAAAGAATCTATTGCAGCATAAATTGCTTTGCAAAATCTAGAACGAAAAGAGGTAACGAGCAATGAGCACTAAGAATATAGAAAGTTACTATTCATCGCTTGTACACCTTATTGCGATGAAGAATAGAGGAATATTAAACGAGGCTGATTTCCAAAAAGCTGAGTCTGTTTTGGCGAGTAAATATTGTATCAAAAAAGATAGTCTTTATCGGGCTAATTACTTGATAAATAATCGTTTTAGAGTGATATATATACTACCGAAAAAGGAGGGCCAAAATGGAACAAAAAAGGATAACCAAGATAGATGCGTTACCAAAGTTGCAAAAGAAAACTAGAGTAGCCGCATATGCTAGAGTTTCAACAGGTAAAGATGCCATGCTTCATTCATTAGCAGCTCAGGTAAGTTATTACAACAAGATGATATCAGAGCATGAAGGATGGGAGTTTGCTGGCGTTTATGCCGATGAAGCATTGACAGGAACTAAAGACTCAAGAGAAGAATTCCAAAGGCTTATAAGCGATTGTAAGGCGGGAAAAATCGATATGGTTGTAGTTAAGTCCATATCCAGATTTGCAAGAAACACATTCACAATGCTAAAAACAGTTAGAGAATTAAAAGCGCTAGGAGTTGATGTATTCTTTGAGGAACAGAATCTGCACACATTGAGTGCTGAAGGTGAGATGGTATTAACATTCCTAGCTTCCTTCGCACAGGAAGAAGCACGATCAAACTCAGAAAACATCAAATGGAAAATTAAAAAGGATTATGAAAAAGGAATCCTCTGGGGTGGCAAAGACATGTATGGGTATAAGATAGTTAATAGAAAGCTTGTACTCATACCTGAACAGGCAGAACTCGTGAAAAGAGTATTTAAATTGTACCTTGAAGGATGCGGAGTTCAGATGATAGCTAATATCCTAAACAATGAAGGAGAGCGTGCATTAAAAGGTGGTAGATGGAACAAATCAACCATTTTGAACATGATAACGAATTACAACTATACTGGAGCATTGGTTCTTCAAAAAACTTATAGAGAGGACTACCTTTCCAAAAAAACCAAAAGGAATAATGGTGAAAAGGATATGTATGTTATTGATGATGATCATGATCCTATTATTTCACTTGAAGATTTCCAAATGGCTCAAGAACTAAGAAAGCAACGAAGTGATTTGTCTAATAATACAGGACACAGGCATGAAAGAAATAGATATACCAGCCTAATTAGATGTGGTGTATGTGGTGCTAAATTTGATAGATCTAACCGCAGTAAAGGTAAAAGATGGTTATGCAGAACTTATGACTCAATAGGTAAACATGCTTGTGCATCTAAAGCCATACCAGAAGAAATACTAAATGAAGTCACATCTCAGGTTCTTGGTGTTGATGAGTTAACAGATGGGTTAGTTCAAAATAGCATTGATTACATAGAAACTTTTAATGAAAATAAGATAGTTTACCATTTTAAAGATGGAGGGATTCATGAGAATTTTTGGAAAGATAGATCTAGAAGAGAATCATGGACACCAGAAATGAAGGAAATGGCTCGACAAAGAGCATTGAAGCAACATCGAAAGGAGGATAATTAATGGCAAAAGTTAGAGTTATTCCATCGACTATTAATCCTGTTACACTTACACCACTAGGTCAATTGAATAGGAGAAAAGTTGCAGCTTATGCTCGTGTTTCGACAGATGATGAAGAGCAAGCAACAAGCTATGAAACGCAAGTAAAGCATTATACTGAATTTATCCAAAAGAAACCTGAATGGGAGTTTGTTAAAGTTTATGCCGATGATGGTATTTCTGGAACAAGTACCAAGAGAAGAGAAGGTTTCAATGAAATGATTAAGGATGCCCTTGATGGAAAGATTGACCTTATCATAACCAAATCAATATCACGATTTGCTAGAAATACACTAGACACCATTTCTTATACTAGGAAGTTGAAAGCAAAAGGGATCGAGGTTTATTTTGAAAAAGAAAATCTCTGGTCGCTGGATGATAAGACAGAATTCTTACTTACAATTATGGCTAGTATGGCACAAGAGGAAAGTAGAAGTATTTCTCAAAACGTAACAATGGGTAAACGTTGGGGAATGAAAGAAGGTAGAGTTAGTTGGGCTTATAGTAATATGCTTGGATATAAAAAAGAAAACGGCAAAATTGTGGTTGTTGAAAATGAAGCAATTTTAGTAAGACAGATATACCAACTATTCTTAAGGGAAGGAAAAACCTGTACTGGAATTGCTGAATACTTAAAAGCTCAAGGAATACCTACACCTAGTGGAAAGTCCTATAAATGGACAAAAAATACTATAAATTCAATCCTTAGAAATGAAAAGTATAAAGGAGATGCACTACTTCAAAAGACTTATACAACTGATTACTTAGAACATAGAGTTGAAAAGAATCGTGGTCACTTACCTCAGTATTATGTAGAGAACAGTCACCCTGCAATAATTGATAAAGAAGAATGGGAGATAGTTCAAGCTGAGTTAATGAGAAGAGATGAAATCGGATCTGCATATTCTGGAAATAGCATATTCAGTTCAAAACTAATCTGTGGTGACTGTGGTGGCTTTTATGGCAGAAAGAAATGGCATTCAACAAGTAAGTATTCAAGATTCGTTTATCAATGTAACTGCAAGTACAAGAAGAACCATGACAAGTGCCAAACGCCTGCATTAACAGAAGACAAGATTAAAGAAAAGTTTGTAATTTCCTATAACCAAGTGATGCAGGAAAAGGAAAGAATCTTAGAAGATATTAATGATGTTATAAAGCTATTATCAGACACTTCAGAACTCGATGCTAAGGTTGTAGAACTTCAAAATAAGATGGAAGTAATAAGTGGCTTGGTTGACAAAATGATAAAAGAAAACACAAGAACCACTCAGAATCAAGTTGAATTCAATAAAAGGTATGATGAGTTATCTGCACAGTATGAATCAGAAAAGAATGACCTAGATAAAACACTAGAGAAGAGAGCATACAAGCAAGCACAAGAAATTAAAATGAAGGCTTATCTAGAAGAAATAAAAAAAGCAGATAACTACCTGCCTGAATGGTCAAATGATGTGTGGATGATAATGGTTGAAAAAGCAATTGTTAATAGAGACAAAACGATAACTTTTAAGTTTACAAGTGGAACTGAAATTACCTTATAGAATTAGAACCTTGACAAAAGGTTCTTTTTTATTAATTTATAGACAAAAACTTAAACAAGTGATAAAATATAGGTGTCCGATGGAAGGATTAGTTTCCTCAAAGTATTTGAGTAACGGGATTTATCTTGACTCCTCTGTGCGAGTGGGAGAGTTTAGATAGATAAACTTACAAATATTATTTTGATCAAATTAAGACGTAAGCAACTGGGGTTATTCTACTTACTGCTAGAAGTGGGTACCTCTTATCGGCATAGGTCTTTTTTGTTTCCTCTCGGACAATAAAATAAATAGGAGGAATCAAAATGAAAATGCAAGATTTACGTGAACACTTAGATGATGTTCAAAAGAAGATTGGCTACTGGTTTGATAATGAGGACTTGCTTTTACAAGCTTTCACCCGTAGCTCTTACTCATCACAACATGGTGGTGAAAACAATGAAGTACTAGAATTTTTAGGCGATAGGGTTCTAGATTTTTATGTAGTAAAAGTTATCTCTGATAGATTTGGCTTTGTGAAATCGCAATCTGATTACTATGATGAAGAGAATGATCTTGACGAATACTGTATCGTTGCTCATAAGAATGAAGCAGATTTTACAGAACTAAAGAAACAAATAGTATCTAATGAAACACTCGCAAAAACTATTG
>JAEWVV010000178.1 GCA_023458995.1 Bacillota bacterium | reverse complement strand
CCGTTAAACCAATACCTAATCCTTGGTATTCTTTATGGTTTTTCATATCGATTTGAAAGAATGCATCATAGAGATTTCCGATATGCTCTTCTGAGATACCAACACCAGTATCTGTAATTTCAAAGAGATATCTTTCATCACCTAAGTGCTTAATTTTAAGTGTGATGTCACCCATATCAGTGAATTTGACTGCATTATGAAGAACATGAGCTAAGATGTTTCTTAATTTTCTTTCATCACCAATAACTTCATTTTGGATTTTATAATCAAAATCCCAATGAAGATTAATTTTCTTTTGTTCAATTTGTCTTTGATACATGCGAATCAGCCTAATCATTTCATCTTCAAGATTAAAAGAACGCATTTGAATCTCTAATTTACCCGTTTCAAGTGCTTCTAAATCGAGAATACGATCAACAGTTGATGAAATACCATCGACAGATTCATTTGCCATATCGAGATATGTTTTCTGTTCTTTGGTTAAGTCGGTTGTTTGAAGTAAATATAAAGCGTTATGAATACCATTAAGTGGTGTTCGAACCTCGTGGGATACATTCGCAAAAAATACGTATTTGTTTTCATCTGTTTGACTAGCTTTATCTTTATAGTATGATGCTTCTTGGTTTAAATACTCATACGCAATTCTAAGTTCTAAAGATTTAATGAATGATTTAAAACCAGTACCCTCATAGTCTTTAAATGATTGTGGGCGTCTTTGATTTTCAAAAGATAAATAACCCCATAGTTCATCTTTATTAAAGAGTGGTACTCCAAAGAATGCTTTGATTTTATCTTTCTTTAAATAAGATAACCAAGAATCATTTAAGTTAAAATCAGATACATTCTCTAAACTTAGATCGTTCTTATCTTTAAACCCTTGTAGGTATATCATTGACGCTGATTGATCAACAGGATATGTTTTAATACTTCTTGGTTCAATACCTAAATTGCAATACTCAAGATAAAGGAAAAAGAGATGTTTTTCTTGGTCATAGTAAAAAAGGCTAATACGATCCAGGTCTAAAACTTCACCAATGTTTTTAAATGACTGATTAAGACTATCATTAAAATCATTTTGGCTACTTAGAAGAAGTGGTAATTGATTAACCATCAAGTCATTGACAGTGATTGAAGATTGATCCTGACTTTTTTTATCCAATTCTATGTTCCCCTTTAAAAAACATTCTATTCTTATTATAACTTATGTCTTATGCTTTTTCCTTTGAAGAAGGATAAAATAAAAAAAAGAGGGAGTTATTCCCTCAAATGTTCGCAAAACGGTGTGCAATTGAACTTGCTGCTGCTGCAGCAATCGCACCAACAATATCATCTAAGAATGTATGACAACGATTCTTTTCTTTTCCTTCTTTATCAAGTTTTCCAATGATTCCTGGTTTAACTTTATCGACATAACCGAAATTGGTAAAACCAATTGAGCCATAGACGTTAACAATCGATAAAGCTAAAATTTCATCGATTCCATAAAGACCGTAGTCATTGAGTAACATTGATGATAGTGGTTCTGATAAAAGACCTTTTTCTGCTAATATATCAAGTTCTAATCCAGTTAAAACAGCATGTTGTACTTCTCTTTTAACAACGACTCTTTTTACATGTTCCAAACAGAGTTCAAAGGTTAAAAAAGGTATATATTTTTTTTGTAAATCGAGCGTGATTTGCGCCATATCTTCAAGGCGAACGCCTCTTTCCTCAAGTCGTTTACAGACGACATCATATTTTTCCATGTCATTCATCCGATTAATATCGGGGTTTGTTGTTTGCATAATAATTTCCTTTCGTTTTCAATAGGTAATGTTCATTATACACGAAAGATTAAAGATAATCCAAGAATTTTTGTTCTTTTCATACTAAATTCGTTTTCTAACCGTATAATTTTGTAATGTAATCATCTCTGATGCTTTTAAATCCTTTCTTCCATGGGTAAAATCAGACGTTAATATTTGCGCGCCACTTGATATTGCATCTAGATATCTTGTCTCATCAAAGATGAGGTTTTCATCAATGCGTGTTCTAACGATATAACCTTCTGATACTATTTCTTGAATACGTATGGTGTCAACTGAATTGTGGACAACAAATGATGTATAGACTTCTGTTAAATTCGACTCATATGATCCAATAAACATGCTTTGTGATTTAAGTGTGGAATCAAGATTAAAATAAGATTCATTCATTTCCCCTGGATGAAGTACAAAAATGACTTTACCGAGAAGTGAAGTGACTGTTGGCCAACCATTTTGATCGATGGTTTCGCTCAAAGTCAAACCTTCTTTAATCATATCAGCTGGCGTATAGAGACTATCTTTAAGTTTATCTTTAATTAAATCATTAAGTTCTTCAAGTTCTTTCTCATCAATATCTTGAAGTGCATGATCTAGAATCATCCAATCCGTTTTAACTTCGACTAAAAAAATCATAGGTATATGGGTTGGATTGTTTGATGAATAGAGATAGATTTCTTCTAAAGCTAAAGAAAAGTCAGGTGCAACACTTGAGTTATCGACTAAAGGTACATGAGTAAGTACGAATGATGATTTTCTTTTTCTTACATCAAATTCCATACTTCTAATACCTGCTTCAAATTGATCTGTTAAGTTTTTATATTCATATTTTAAAGCACGTGCTTCTGCAAAAGAATCCCCAAGTCCAACAAAGAGTTTTCCTAGTGGAGACCCTTTTTTCTTGTAGGAGTTATGAGATGCTAGCATTTGGATTTCATCTAAAGTTGTTAGATTATCAAAACGGTCAAAATCAACAAAACTGGATTCATCAATAGGTTCATAGTTTGATTCATACATTTCTTCTAAATTCTTCATATGTCTGATTTGAATTTGTGAATCGTAGATTTTGATTGCAAACAACCTAAAAACGATTAATACAAATAGGACAATAAGTGATAATACACCGATGAACGTAATTTTTAAAATTTGCTTAATCAATCTGATAACCTTCCTTCTTTAATGAGTTTCCTCTTTTTCTTTGAGATCATGAATAAGTTTGTTAAGCGTTTGTTCTAAAAATGAATTGATTGTTACCTCACTTTTTAGAAAATCAAGGATGTGTTTAGCAGATTGACTGATGTGTGAGTATCCTTGTAGCATTTTATCTAAGATAGGTTTTAGTTCTGGATGATTAATTTCTAAGCGTCTTGTATCTGAGAATGGATCATCTAACTTATATTGATGTTTTAATAAATAGAACTTAATTGAATTATCAATAGCGTAGCTTTCAATATAACGTAATGCCGATAGTTTTTCTCCTCTTAGTGCTCTATTTAATCCAACATAGAGATTTGTTAATGCTTCATTGACTAAATACTCTAGATTGGGTTTTTGTTGATATAAGGATGTGTTTTTTTCAATTAATAATGTTGGTTCATCATAATCATCTTTCTTCCAAATGAGTCTCGCTTCTGCTTGAGTAATGTATTTAACTTCACTTCTTCCAAAAACAGCAAATTCTGCATAGATTCCATCACTAAAGAGTACTTTATAACCATCAACCGTATTTCTGTGACGAAAAGATATGGGACATACTCTTTCAAGCCAGCTTAAATCATCAATCATATGTTTTTTAGCTTGATCTTCAACTATCAGGAAAAAATCGAGATCTGAATATTCATCTAAGCGATCACGTGAAGTCCCAATCGAACCAAGAGCTAAAAGAGCTAACGCATGCTCATATTTTTTGACTGAATCACCAATTTGATTCATTCTTTCGATTAATTGATTCTTATTCATTTCATCACCTAGTTTTATTATACTTAAAAAAGAAGGCACTTAAGACTAATTTACAACAAAATGAAATTGAAATGAAAGATATTTTATACTATCTTTATTTTATTGAAATACTATATTGAGGGTATATCGTATGAGACATCTCTACACGAAAACAAATTAACCAATAAAAGTTTTATTAAAAGAGGGTGAAAAAAAACTCCTTTTGTCAATGTGGTAAAAGAGATTTTCAACCGATGTGTGACCGTTATAGTCACCATGGAACAGGTAAATACCCGATATCATTTTCAGTAAGTCACACAGGAAGTTATTTCCTTTGTGGTTGTAAAGATTCAAAACATATGCCTTACTGTGATGGTTCGCATAAAAAAAGGAATTATAAAAAATTCCTTTTACTTTAATAATCTTCCATATGTCATCGTTTTTTGATTAAATGAAATCTCATTTAACGATTGATTTGATTTTAATTTTTGAAGAATTGATGTTGACTCATCTTCATTTTCAGTTGTTAAATGGATACGACATGAAATACCAAGTTTTTGCAAATCACGTACATAAGATGTGATATTTAAGGTTTTTGCATGAAGGATACGAAGATTACAGTTCCCATCATGAACGAGAGGATAGCGCGCATTCATTCTATCTTCTAAGTAGTATTGATTCTTCTCACATAGATGACAATCAGGATTTGTTTTAAACGTTTTTGCGATCGGACAATAATGTGTAATCATCAGATCAACTCTACCGTAGACTTCAAGTTCAAGATTAGGCTCATAACCAAATGTTTGCTTGAAAAGTGGAATCATCTTATTTATACGATCAATCGATATTTCAGGTGATAAAGTCACACGTTTAACACCCATTTGATGAAGGATGTTAATGGAGTAAATGTTTGTGACATTAAAGAAAGTATCAGTGATTAAATCATAAGATTTAGCAAGATAAAGATGACCAATATCTTGAATAAGTGAAGATTTTGTAATCTCTTCTTGTTTTCTCATCTGTATTCGTTTTAAAACGGGAATCGCTTCTTCATCAGGCATCTGATGGATATTCTCTAGATAAATCGTATCAAATCCAGCATTTTTTGCGATTTCATATTGCATGGGTGTTTGAACTTTGACTGTCCAAAGAGGATTTGTTCTTTCAAGAAATATTTGATCATACTTAAACTCTTGAATGAGAACTTCTTTTTTTATTTGAGAGCGTTCTTGAATTAAGAGATCAAGCGCCTTTCTTCTAACTTCATTCATCACCTTTAAAGGAATGAAACAAGAGTTATCTGTTTTAACAACGAGTGAATCAAATAAAAATGGGGTTTGACCAAGTTTACTGATTTGATCATAGATTTGATTCTCTAAAACTGGTTTTTTATCTGCATGATCAATGATGATATCAGAAAGTGCAACCACTTCATTCATTCCATCATTTAAAATAAGTTTTAGTGGTTGACCTACATATGCATAAACCGTACCTTTTAAGTGAATGAGTTTATAGTTTTCATCTAAATAAATCGATAATGATTCCTCAAGTTCGTGATCAAGTGTCTTTAGGACTATAGATCCTACTTCAACCTTTTCACTCACATCAAGTACGATAACATCACCTTTTTTAGCTTCTTTAACGAGTAAACCGTCCTTTAAAATACGGGATACTGAATTACCATAATCATGTGGACCAATGATTCTGTAACCATCATTAATAGCTAAACTATCGGTTAGACGAATGGTTACTTTTCCACGTTGATACAAAATCACTTCACCAACAGGCGTTCCCATATGATTAGGTCTTAAATCATGATTTATTTCTCTTGGTTTTTCATCAAACATGAATCCTTTGGTAAAGTCTCTATTAAAGACTTTTTTCATGTTCCAAATAGAGTCTTTAAGATTTGAGATTTTATGTTCAAAAGAGTTATCAATCGCTTGACGATATGAAAGAACGGTTTCAATGACATACTCCGGTTTACGCATTCTACCTTCAATCTTTAATGAGTCAACACCAGCTTCAATGAGTTCATTCACATATTCAATCGTCATTAAATCTTTAGTTGATAATAAATAGGATTGATCTGATATACGTTGTTCATTCTTGTATAAACTATAAGATAATCTGCAAGGTTGAGCACATTCGCCGCGATTACCCGATCTTCCACCAATCATCGAACTCATTAAGCAGTTCCCTGAATAGCAGACACATAAAGCACCATGGATAAAGACTTCAATTTCAATATCAACGTGTTTTTTGATTTGTTTGATCATCTCAAGTGGTGTTTCTCTTGCTAAAACAATGCGTTTTACACCGAGTTCTTTAAGAAATCTAGCTTGTTCAACAGAATGTGTATTGACTTGAGTAGACG